>WFMU01000363.1 GCA_015488935.1 Flavobacteriaceae bacterium
AAAGCTGTTTTGGTAAAACAGCTTTACCTAAAATAGTATTATATCTTGTTTCTTGCGTCTTATGTCTTTTGCCTAACAATAAGGATTATGAATTTTTTCAATTAAGAATAAAAAATTAAGAGTTCTCAAAATGCTGCCTAGCCGTTTCATTATTATCCTTTTTCATAATAACAGCAATTCCCTTGATTGGTATTGATATTTGACTTTGTAGAAAAAGATAATGCTTTGCTAACAATTTCGTCTGCAATTGCAAGGCAAGAAGTGGCAGCAGGAGATGGTGCATTAAGTACATGAATTACACCATTTTTATCTACAATATCAAAATCATCTATCATATTTCCATTGCTATTTACTGCTTGTGCGCGTACACCAGAACGTGCAACTTCTACATCGTTTATGGTTAAAGTAGGCATCATTTTTTGTAATGCTTTAACAAATAATTTTTTAGAAAAAGCACGTTTATATTCATCTAAACCTTTGCGCCAATGTTTACCAAAAAGTTTCCAAGTACCTTTAAAAGTCAAGGCTTCAAAAGTATCTTTAAAATTAAAACTAGTAGTCGTATAACCTTCGCGTTTAAATGAGAAAACAGCATTTGGACCACATTCAATTCCGCCACTAATCATCTTGGTAAAATGAACACCTAAAAATGGAAATGCTGGATCAGGAACAGGATAAACCAAACTTTTTATTTTGTATTCAGCCTCCTTTTTTAATTGGTAATAATCTCCTCTAAAACCAACAATTTGCATGTCTATTGGCGTGTTATTTTTTTTAGCATTTCTGTCGGATTGTAAGCCTGTACAGAAAATTAATTTTTCGGTAGTAAAATTGCCTTTAGAAGTAGCAATGGTTTTTTTATTGGTTTTATCCGAAATAATTTTAGCTACTTTACAAGAGGTAATTAGCTGACTATTTTTGTTAATTTGGTGAATTAATTCGGCAAATTTGTTTGCAACTTGTACATAATTAATAATACCAGCAGTAGGCACCCAAATGGACTTTACAGCTTCAATAAAAGGCTCTTTTTCTTTAGTTTCTTTAGCATTCAAATAGCAAATTCCTTCCGTTTTATTTGCAATTCCCTTTTGGTAGATTATTTCTAATAAAGCAAGTTCTTCTTTGGTAGTTGCTACAATAACTTTACCACATATATCAAAATCAATTTGGTGTTCTTTCGCGAAAGCTACCAATTGGTCTCTACCATTTTTACAATTTTTTGCTTTGTAAGAATTAGGTGTATAGTAAATTCCAGAATGAATAACACCAGAATTTCTACCAGTTTGGTGTTTGCCAATAGCAGCTTCTTTTTCGAGAATAGCAACTGTTTTATGTGGAAATTTTACCTGTAATTTATAAGCAGTTGCCAAACCTACAATACCTCCACCAACTATAATAAAATCGTAATTTGTTTTCATTACTACAAAGATAATCAAAACTAAAATGAAAAACCGAAGAAAGTAATTTTACTTGTTTTTTTACGTTTATAAAAATAAATTACTGGACTCATGCTTAAAACTTACACAAAATTAATACTACTATTCTTTATTTTTCAAAGCTGTACTTCTTCAAATAAGAAAGATACATATAAAATATTTACTCCTTTGAGTACTACAAAGAATAATTGTATTGGTTTTAACTCAACTAAAGCAATAAATAAAGTTGCAGAAATAGAAAATGAATATTTTAACAATTACAAAAAATCGGTAAGTAAATACTATGGAACTGTTTGGGCAAAAAATGCAAAACAAAATTTTATTAACGATTCAATGAGTGTATTTGACGATTATAAAAAGGAAAGTAAAAAGCTGAAAACAAATAAAATGCATTGTACTATTTACGGAATGAAAGCTCTTAAAGCAGGATTAGGAAGTAATTTTTTAGAATTTGAAAAGCGACATAAAAAGATATGGAAAAATAAAGGATATGCAGGATGGAGCGTTGCATATATTCTCACTAAATACTATAATTGGAAGGCAATTTTAATACTTTCAAAAAAATCACCAGAAT
>WFMU01000364.1 GCA_015488935.1 Flavobacteriaceae bacterium
TTTACGTATAGACTATGTTGTTACCGAATTAAAAAAGAATAAAAAACTACGAAATTATACCATAAAAGCCATTGCAAAAGAAATTGGCTTTAACAATGCCGAGTCTTTTTCTACGGCTTTTTATAAAAAAACAGGAATTTATCCATCCTTTTATATCAAACAGTTAGAAGAAAATGCCTTTTAAAAAAAAGACACTCTAAATTTGTAAATTTAGATAATGCCGTACCAATTTTAATCAATTTTTACAAAAACATAAACTACATTTGGAGCATTATTAATCTTAAAAAGAATATCATGAAAAAACAAACAAAACAAACAAAATTGAGTTTAGACAAGTTTAAAATTGCTAAAATTGATGCTCACAATACACAAAATATATTAGGAGGACAAACAACAACACGTTCTGGAGATGAAAGAGCAAATAAAAGTACATCTGTATATGATAGTTATTCACATTGTATAAATGACGAAGGACTTCAATATTAACCAATGAAAAACAACTTAATAATTATCATAACGTTATTATTTTCAATAAATTTAACTGCACAGAGAAAAGAACGTATTAGGTATTGGACATCTTATTCACAATCTGTAGATATTTCCAATAAAGAAAACCAAGATTTTAGAGTATCTGCATTTATTAGATTAGAAGCTATGAGTAAAGTTTCTAAATCTTCTATTTGGGTTAGAATTGATAAAAAAGATAATTCTAATGGTTTTTTCAAAAATAATGTTTACGATAAAAATATTACCGTAACAGATAAATGGCAAAAATTTGAAATAAAAGGAACAATAGATAAAGGTGCCAAAGAAATGTATTTTGGTGCCTTTTGTAAGGATAATGGTAATTTTTACTTCGATAATTTTAAACTTGAAGTTAAAGACAAAAAAGGAAAATGGAAAAATATTAAAATCGATAATGCTAGTTTTGAAAAAGACACCTCAAAAGATTCTTGGAATGAAGGTATTCATAAATCATATTCTCCAAAAATCAAGAATTTTGATATAGAACGTTCCAAAACAAATCCATACAAAGGCAACTATTGCCTACACATTAAAGGAAGTGGCATTATTGGTAACAATAATGGAAAATACGTTTCGGTAAATAATGTAAAACTCTACTACGAAACTTATGGTAGCGGAGAACCTTTATTGTTATTACACGGTAACGGACAATCTATTAGTGCTTTTATAAATCAAGTAGATGTTTTTAAGAAACAGTTCAAAGTAATAATTGTAGATTGTAGAGGTAGAGGTAATTCTACTTTTGACTATAACCAGGAATTAACTTATACTTTAGAAGCACAAGACATCAAGCTTTTTTTAGATAAAATTAATATCGATAAAGCACATGTTTTAGGTTGGAGTGATGGAGGTATTATTGGTTTAATTATGGCAATAAAATATCCAGAAAAGGTAGATAAATTAATAGCAATTGGTGCAAATATAAATCCTGAAGGATTAATAGATAAAGATATAAAAAGATTTTACAAAATTATTGAAGATATTAAAAAGAAACCAAAAAGTAAAAAAAATGATTTAATCATTGCACGATACAAACTT
Organism: Flavobacteriaceae bacterium; assembly: GCA_015488935.1. Classification (GTDB taxonomy): domain Bacteria; phylum Bacteroidota; class Bacteroidia; order Flavobacteriales; family Flavobacteriaceae; genus S010-17. The sequence continues at coordinate 1,564 of WFMU01000364.1, forward strand.
ATGCTCGATTATCCAAAATTAACCTATAAAGACCTAAACGTAATTACATCTAAAACCTTATTTGTTGCAGGAGACCATGACGTAATAAAAAATATACATACCATAAAAATGTTTGAGGCCATTAAAGATGCACAATTGGCAATATTACCAAATGAAACGCATTATTTTCCAGCAGAAAATCCGAAGTTTTTTAATAAAATTGCTTTAAAGTTTTTAAAATCTAAAAGCGCTAATTAACATAAGATTGCCAATTTAATCTTATTTTCGTTGCTTATTATGGATGTAAAAATCAGTTTTAAGCAAATTAATAAACTTGCCATACCAGCGATTATTGCTGGTATAGCAGAACCATTACTCTCTATAACCGATACTGCAATTGTTGGTAATTTAGAGTTTAATGCTGTTGAAGCTTTAGCAGCCGTTGGTATTGCAGGTTCATTTTTATCCACTTTATTCTGGATTTTAGCACAAACAAGGTCAGCTATTTCTGCTATTGTATCGCAATATTTAGGTGCCAAAAAATTAGAAGAAATAGCTTCTTTACCAGCACAAATTATTGCCATAAATGTTTTATTAAGTATTGGTCTTTACTTGCTTACTGTTGTTTTTGTTACAGCTATTTTTAAGATGTATAATGCCGATGGTCTTATATTAAATTATGCTGTTTCTTATTATAAAATAAGAGCTTTTGGATTGCCATTTACCTTATTTACCTTTTCTGTATTTGGTGTTTTTAGAGGTTTACAAAACACCTATTATCCAATGCTAATTAGTATTGTTGGAGCAATTTTAAACGTGGCTTTAGATTTTACTTTGGTTTTTGGTATCGAAGGATTTATTGCACCAATGCATATCCAAGGAGCCGCAATTGCTAGTGTAATAGCACAGATTGTTATGGCCATTTTAGCACTAGTACTTTTTCTAAAGAAAACACCATTTAACTTAAAAATTAAAATACCATTTAACAAAGAAATTAAACGTTTATTATCTCTTAGTCTAAATTTATTTATACGTGCTTTATCTTTAAATTTTGCCTTGTATTTGGCTAATTCGTATGCAACAAAATACGGAGCTACTTTTATTGCTGCACAAACCATTGCATTTCAAATTTGGATGTTTTTTGCTTTCTTTATGGATGGTTATTCCAGCGTAGGAAATATTGTTTCTGGAAAACTTTTAGGTGAAAAAAATTATAAAAAAATGTTTTTACTAAGCAAAGATTTGGTAAAATATACTATTGTTATTGCCTTTATTTTAGGTAGTATTTGTTTTGTTTTTTACAAACCTTTTGGTACTTTATTTACAGATGATAAAGTGGTTTTAGATGCATTTTATGGTATTTTTTGGATAGTTATTTTAATGCAACCAATTAATGCTGTTGCTTTTGTTTACGACGGCATTTTTAAAGGTTTAGCCAAAGCAACAACGTTAAGAAACACGTTAATTATTGCAACATTTATTGGTTTTCTTCCAACCCTTTTAATTGCAGATTTTTTTAATTTAAAACTCTACGCTATCTGGATTGCCTTTACCGTTTGGATGCTTTTTAGAGCTGGTATTTTATTTGTTTTATTTAAAAAAATTGTAAATTAGACATCTATTCTTTTATAAAGAGAAAATAAGGTAACAAATGCAATAAAAAATTATCTAAAAATAGAAAAATGTGAAATTAACTTAAAAGAAAAGGTATAATGTACAAAACAAATGTTCTTATTTTCTTTCTGATTTTTGTTGTTTCTTGTGGCAGAAATTTAGATGGAAGTACGAATTCAAGAAAAATTAACATACTCCATAGAAGAGCAATAAAAAATAAAGATTCACTACTATATTATATACAACATGCAAAAAAATTAATTACTAGTAATACCGTAGATAGTATTAAAGCAGAAAATGATTTTTTATATGGCTATTATTACAGCACTATAAAAAATAAAGATTCTTGTTTACAGTATTACAATAAAGCTATTTCTTATTCTAAAGATAGTATTACACGAAAAAGAGAAAAGGTGTACCATCGTTTTTTAATTGAATCTTACTTTAATGAGAATGATTTTTTAAATGTTCTAGGAGCACTAAATAGATTTGAAAATCTTATCAGTAAACAAAAAAATAATTACAAATATTTAGCCTATATCAACGATTATAAACAAAGTGTTTATTTTGATTTAAAAAAATACGATACAAGTTTCTATTTTAATAAAAAAGCAATTAAAAATTATATGCTAATCAAAGATACTGTTAATCTAATAAACGGTTTAATTTTTCAGGCAAGAATTAATTATAATTACTTAAATAAAAAAAA
>WFMU01000365.1 GCA_015488935.1 Flavobacteriaceae bacterium
AAAAAGTAAGTATGTAAAATTTTAATAGTGAAAATCGTTTTGGAAATAGTTTATGCATCAAAATATATTTTGGCGTAAATATAATTATTTTGTTTTAATTAAACCTTTTTGATTTTTTTTAGTCAAATAAAATATATTAACTTAAAAACATTTCCCATGAAAAATTTAGCTTTCATATTTATTTTTGCATTTTTTTTACAATCTTGTGTTGTTAGACCAAGACCCGTTGTACATCATAACCATAATAAGGTGGTTTATGTAAAAGCACCAAGACATCATAAAATAGTTGTAGTAAAAGGAAAAAAATACCACTATTGGCACGGAAAATACCACAGAAAAACCAATAAAGGTTATGTTGTGGTTACTGTTCGATAATTATTTTTTTAATACTTTTAACTCATCTACAAAAGCAATTAAATCATCGAGTTCTACATGATCCATAATTACAATTTTTAACCATTTATGGTTTCCGCTATGTGTATCTGGAACTAAATCATATTTTAATGCTAACTCATTTGGAATAAATTCTGCATGTATGGTTACAATATTCATTCGTGGATGGCGATAATATTTAATATTTAAACCATCTAATTGGTCACAAAGCCATTGTGTACGCATAAGTAGAATACTAATTTTTTCGAACCATCCATAGGCTCCATAAGAAAATAAAATCATCCAAACAGCAATGGCACTTGCTCCAGCTCTACTTCCAGATAGCGTTAAATCCATTCCAGAAACATATTGTGCTTCTTTGGTAAGTACATTTTCTATCAAGCCTTTTTTACATAAAAAGATACCTGTTCCGTAAGGTGCTTGTAACATTTTATGTGCATCAATAGTAATGGAACTAATATGTTTGTTAGATAAATTTACCGTAGTTTTTTCGGTGTTAATTGGATAAACAAAGCCACCAAAAGCACCATCGATATGAATTTTAAAATCTACTTTTTGTTTTAAAAGTACTTTTGCATATAAATTTGGGTCATCTACAGAACCAAACATGGTTGTTCCCATATTAGAAACTACAATAAAGTATTTTTTACCATTTTCTTTTTGTGTTGCAACTATTTTTTCTAATTCGGATTCTATAATTTCTCTAGAATTAAACTCTACAGGAACAAAAGCAATATCTAAATTTAGTAGATTGGCACCTTTAGGCATCGAATAATGCGAATCTTCGGAACAAAGAATAACAATATCTTCTTGTTTGGCATGGTGTTTTCGTTTAAATAAATTACGATAAACCCACATGGCTTGAATGTTTGCTTCGGTACCACCTGTTGCTACATAACCATCAAAATTTTCATCTTTACATTTAAAAATATCTACTGCTAATACTTGCAAAACTTCACGTTCAATTTGTTGCGTACCCACAAATGCTTCTTCAGAAACACCAGTAGTATGGCAACCAATATTATTTGGATTATTTACAAAGGAGCGCAAAAGAGGTGAGTCTTTTAAAAACGGTGCATCGCTAGAAAATACCGTTTCATCTAATTTAGAAGCAGGATAACCAAGACTAATATCGGTTAAAAAATTTACATTTTTTTGTAAAGCAGCATCTATTCGCTTATTTTGTTCATCTTTCGTGTATCGTTTCCAATATTTCATGGTAATTATTTTAGCTTTGGTATTTTGTAAGGGAGCAAAAATAGCTATTCTAGTATTAAAAAAAATGATATTTGTTTTAAAAATTGTAATTTTATCGGATGAAGAAGTTTTTTACATACATACTCCTTTTTTTACTCGGTATGCTCTTTGCATTTTTTTACTTTAAAAAGGAAAAAGAGCAACATAAAAGAGAACAGATTCAAGTATTGTTAACCGAAATAAAAAATGTTAGCAAACTGGTTGTTACAGAAAGTACCTTTTCGGAAATGTATAATTATACAGATGCAGATAAATATTTTTTTGAAACTATTTCTTTCGACAAAAAAGTGATATTATCGGTAAACGCAAAAGTACAAGTATCTTACGATTTATCTAAAATGGTAGTGGAAACAGATACTATAAATAAAAGAGTGATTATTAAATCCTTACCCAAAGAGGAATTGTTTATTGCTCCAAACATTTCGTATTTTGATTTAGAACAAAGCACATTTAATCAATTTACTAAAGAAGAATTAAATGAATTAAATAAAAAAAGTATCCAAAAAATAAAAGAAACCATTGATGCATCTACACTTAAAGAAAGGTCTAAAAATCAATTGATAGAAGAATTGCGAAAAATTTATAAAATGACTACGCTACTAGATTGGGAATTGGTAGATGAAACAGAAAACAAACTGATTCGCAATACATTTAAAAACTGTCTCTTATACACATC
>WFMU01000366.1 GCA_015488935.1 Flavobacteriaceae bacterium
ACGAAGAGTCTCACGTACTGCTTGTCGATTTGTCACTCAGACGAGGGACGAGGAAGAGTCTCATACGTACTGCTTGATGGATTGTTTTGGCTTAGTGTTTGGATTGCGAATGGAGACTCTTCGCTACGCTCTGAGTGACAATGGTATCGCTGCGTGAGTGACAATGGTGTTGCTACGCTCTGAGTGACAGCAGTGTGGTTTCGCTCTTATAGACAATTAATTAAGTAGTACTTTTTTAATCCCTTCCACCACTCTATTTAAATCGTGCTCAGTTAAATTAGAACCGCTTGGTAAGCACAAACCTCTGTTAAATAAATCTTCGGAAACACCATTAACATAGGCAGGGAAATTTGCAAAAACAGGTTGTAAATGCATCGGTTTCCACATTGGTCTGGATTCGATATTCTCTTTTTCGAGTGTCAAACGCAATTTTTCGCGTGTTTGGTACGAATCGGTTAATATGGTAGTTAGCCAACGGTTGGAATAAAATCCTTTTGGCTCTTCGTTAAAAGTGATTTGCTCCATATCTTTTAGTGCTTCTTTATAAAAATTATAATTTGCTCTACGAGCTTTTACTCTATCGTTTAACACTTCCATTTGTCCTCTGCCAATTCCGGCTAAAACATTAGACATTCGGTAATTATAACCTATTTGCGCATGTTGGTAATGTGGTGCATTATCCCTTGCTTGTGTAGCTAAAAAAGTAGCTTTATCGGTATATTCTTTAGTATCGGAAACCAAAGCACCTCCTCCGGAAGTTGTAATTATTTTATTTCCGTTGAAGGAGTAAATACCTATTTCACCAAAAGTTCCCATTGCTTTACCTTTATAAGAAGAGCCTAAACAACTTGCTGCATCTTCAATAATAGGAATTGTATATTTATTAGCAATGTTTACTATTTCATCCATTTTACTTGGCATACCATAAATATGAACCAAAATGATTGCCTTAGGCTTTTTGCCTTTAGCAATCCGGTCTTTTATAGCAGTTTCTAATAGTTCAGGACACATATTAAAAGTCTCTTTTTCGGAATCTACAAAAACAGGAATTGCTTTTAAATAACAAATAGGATTTGCAGATGCCGAGAAGGTAAATGAGGAACAAAGCACTTCGTCATTTTCTTGTATTCCTAAAATAATCAAAGCTAAATGAATAGCAGCCGTTCCGGAAGCTAAGACGCTACAATTCTTGCTTCCTGTATAGGAGCAAATATCTTTTTCAAAATTAGTAACATTTGTTCCTAATGGTGCTATCCAATTGGTGTCAAATGCTTCTTTAACGTATTTTTGTTCTTCTCCGGTTAGGTGTGGTGGAGATAGGTATATTTTTTTATTTTGGTTAGTCAATATTATAATTATTTATTACAAACTTAGCGTATTTCGATTAAATAAAAATAATATTGTTTTAATTTTTGGAAAACTTAAATTGAAAATAAAAATACATTATTCCAATAACTAAATATACACCCAACACAATAATAGATTGCTCGATAATGGAAGTATTTAAAAGTTGTATTAAAATAAAACTTATTAGCAATTGAACAATAGTATAAACAAAAGCAACTTTTAAATGATTCCATTTCCATAAATCAACAAACTTTTGATATAAATGCCAACGATGCGCTTCAAAAATATTCTCTTTTTTTAAAAGCCTTCTTAAAATTGTCAAGGCACTATCAATTCCATAAATAGCAACAAAACCTAATAGTATAGGACTTTTTAAATCAATCATCATTTTAGTTAACCAAAATAAAATAACTGCTGCTAATGCCATAGAACCTACATCTCCTGCAAACATTAAAGCCTGTTTTCTGAAATTAAAATAACCAAAAACAGCAAGGGCAATTAAAACAAAATAAAAAAATTGATTTTCAAAAATAGGATGTTTACTATTAACCCAAAGTAATGGTAAAATTATTCCTAAAGTATAAAAACCTGTAATACCATTAATGCCATCCATAAAATTAAAAGCATTAATAAAACCTACAGCAACAATAAAACCTAAAATTTGTATCCAAACAGGTAAGTTACTTGTAAATAAACCTGCATCATATAGTATTAATCCTACAGCCAAAAGTTGAAAAGGAAATCGAATTGTAGCACTTAATTCTTTTTTATCATCTATAAATCCTAAAATGGATAATAGAATAAAACCACTAAAAAAATAGGAATATTCTACTTTAGATTGAGATAAAAAGTACAGTAAAACTGCTACAAAAAAAACGATACCACCACCACGGACAGTTGGAGTCGTATGCGAACTTCTGTGATTGGGATTGTCTAAGATGTTTGAACTTAAAGCATATTTATAATAGCCGTAAGTAACTAGAAATAATAGAATGGTGTATAGAATATAGAGTATCATTTATTTTATATTGCGTATCGAATGGCTAATATATGCATATTTATATTTTTGGGATAGATTCTTAGAAAATTAATCATATTACCTTGTATGATTTGTCACTCATACGAAGAACGAGGAAGAATCTCAAGTACTGCTTTGTGGAGTGTTTTGGCTTTGTGTTTGAATTGCGATTGGAGACTCTTCACTACGCTCTGAGTGACAGTAGTTTTGTTTGTCACTCAGAGTGCGCAGCACGAAGAGTCTCAAACATTTCTTGGTCTGGAATATTTGGTTTAGGGTGTGGAATTGCGTTTAGAGACTCTTCGCTATGCTCTGAGTGACAAAAATGTATGGCTGCGCTCTGAGTTCAATAATATTGCTTCGCTCTGGTGACAATAGTGCTAGTATAAAAAGCCAAATAACCAAAGTGGTATTTTATTTTGGAAACCGTGTTCTATGTTATCGGACACAATATATGCATTTTCTAGTGTTGCTATTTGTTTGTTGGTTTTATTTTTGCCACCAATTTCGAAAGTATATTTATTATTTACATAAAAATCACTTTTTTCTGAATAATTAAGCTGTTCTTGTTGTAACTGATTAATAAAAAAAGTTTCTCTTAAATTACCTTTATTAATTGCGTTTGGAGATAGAGCAAACATCAAATTAGTATTTTCTAAGTAAGTTTTATTTGGTTTTTGTAGTTTACTTATTCCGTTTCCTTTTTTAAACAGGTTGATAAGTAAACCGCTTTCTTCTAAATAATGGAAATAGGATAATAAGGTAGCTCTGTTTATACCAATTTTATTGCTTAATTTGCTTATGTTTGGAATAAATGGAACAGATTCTGAAATGATTACTAATAGTTGTTTTAATTTATAGATGTAGGCAATATCCACTTTTCTTAATAATGGGAGCTCAATTTCTAAAGTCATATTAATAATTTCATTTAGTCTAGACGCATATAAATCCGGTTGTTCTTTGTAGAAAGGATAATAACCATATTTTAAATAATTGTCTATATGCTCAAAAGGTTTAATTTTTTGAACGATGCCTTGTGAAA
>WFMU01000367.1 GCA_015488935.1 Flavobacteriaceae bacterium
ATATTAAATTTTATTCGTCAAACTTTTTGAAAATATTAAAAAAACAATGAAAGAATTAATTACAAAAAGTTTAACCAAAGCAATGGATTATAATGCATTTAAAACATTAGTCTCAGAACTGATAAAACAAGGTAAATCTACTGGAAAAAATCAATCTGATGCTTTATTAAACTACAGCATATTAAGCGAGAGACGAATGAAACGCTTAGATAAAACTATTAAAATTAACACTAAAACAAAGCAAAATATTTCTACCATAAATAAAGATATTATCTTTTTGGTACTTATGGAAAGTTGGTGTGGCGATGGTGCACAAACGTTACCTATACTGAATAAAATTGCAGATTTGTCTTCAAAAATTGAATTTAAAGTGGCTCTTCGCGATGAAAATGAAGATTTAATGAACCATTTTTTAACTAATGGCGGAAAATCTATCCCAAAATTATTAATTATCGATAAAGAAAATTTTAATGTACTAGATGATTGGGGACCAAGACCTAGCATCGCTACAAAAATGGTACAAGAGTATAAAACAGAGCATGGCAAATTAGATGCCGATTTTAAAAAAGAGCTTCAAGTTTGGTACAATAAAGATAAAGGAGTATCTACACAAGAAGACTTAGTTTGTATTTTACAATCTATTCGTTAATTTACAAAGTATTTATTATAACAAAAGCTGTATGAAAATAAATTTTCATACAGCTTTAATAATTAATTTAAGCTTAATACCAAAGCAAAACACGCTATATAAATCAGAATATACATAACATATTTTGCTTCACAATAGGTATGATATAAAATTTAGAAAGAATATTTACTACTTATTCTTCTTCCTCTTCTTTTTTATTATTTAATGCTTCTTTTGCCTTATTAACTGCATCTTCAGAAAGTTTAACAGCATCACTTGCCAACACTTTTCCTTTTTCTACCAAATCTTCACCTACATCTTTTGCTTTTTCAACAAAATCTTTTGCCATATCTGGAGCATTATCTACCAATTCTTTTCCTTTTTCTAAAGCTTTATCAGCTACTTCTTTTCCTTTCTCTAGTAATTCGCCACTAACCTCTTTTGCTTTGTCTGTAATATCACTTGCAATATCACCAGCATTATCTGCAATTTCTTTTCCGATTACTTTTGCATCTTCGGCAATTTCCTTCCCTTTTTCTAATAATTCTTCGCCAACTTCTTTTGCTTTATCTATAATTTCTTCTAATAAATCGTCTGCTTTATCGGCAATATTACTTTCTTCTTTTGCATTGGCATTAGCATCTTTTTTTGATTTACCAAATAGTTTTCCAAAAAATCCCATTTTTTTATCTTTTTTTAAGTTATTATTTTTTCACAAAAGTAAAGTTTATTCTTCTAAATATCAGAAATTAAGCATAGAATTTTAATTTTAGCTAACAAATTCAAATCTTTTAATCTTATCTTCATACTACTTAAGCCCTTTTTTTTATCTTTGTCAAAAAATAATTACAACGTATGTTTAATAATTTAAGTGATAAACTAGACAAAGCCTTTCATGTTTTAAAAGGACATGGAAAAATTACCGAAATAAATGTTGCAGAAACTTTAAAGGAAGTTCGTCGTGCCTTATTAGATGCCGATGTTAACTTTAAAATTGCAAAAGAATTTACAAAAAGAGTACAAACAAAAGCCATTGGTCAGAATGTATTAACAACGTTAAATCCTGGGCAATTAATGGTAAAACTTGTTAAAGATGAGTTAACCGAATTAATGGGTGGCGAAACTGTTGGTTTAAATCTTAAAGGTACTCCTACAATCATTTTAATGTCTGGATTACAAGGTTCTGGTAAAACTACCTTTTCTGGGAAATTAGCAAATTACTTAAAAAATAAAAAAACGAAACAAGTCTTATTGGTTGGTTGTGATGTATATAGACCTGCAGCGATAAATCAGCTACAAGTAGTTGGAGAACAAATTGGTGTTGAGGTTTATGCAGAACCAGAAAATAAAAATCCTGTTGAAATTGCTACCAATGCTGTAAAACATGCCAAAGCAAATGGTAAAAATGTGGTAATTATTGATACTGCTGGTCGTTTGGCTGTAGATGAAGAAATGATGCATGAAATTTCTAATATCCACAAAGCAATAAATCCACAAGAAACGTTATTTGTGGTAGATTCTATGACTGGACAAGATGCGGTAAATACAGCAAAAGCTTTTAATGATATTCTTAATTTTGAAGGTGTTATTCTTACAAAATTAGATGGTGATACTCGTGGTGGTGCTGCATTATCTATAAAATCGGTAGTAAATAAGCCAATTAAATTTATTGGTACTGGAGAAAAAATGGAAGCGATGGATGTTTTCCATCCAGACCGTATGGCAGATCGTATTCTTGGAATGGGAGATGTAGTATCTTTAGTAGAAAGAGCACAAGAACAATACGATGAAGAGGAAGCACGTAGAATTCAAAAGAAAATTGCAAAAAATCAATTTGGTTTTGATGATTTCTTAAAGCAAATTCAGCAAATTAAAAAAATGGGAAATATGAAAGACCTTATTGGTATGATTCCCGGTGCTGGTAAAGCAATGAAAGATGTAGATATTGATGATGATGCTTTTAAAGGAATTGAAGCAATTATCCATTCTATGACTATTAAAGAAAGAACGAAACCTAGCATTATTAATGCTTCTCGTAAAAAACGAATTGCGAAAGGCTCTGGCACCTCGGTTCAGGAAGTAAATCAGTTACTAAAACAATTTACACAAATGAGTAAAATGATGAAAATGATGCAAGGTGGTGGCGGTAAACGTATGATGCAAATGATGCAAGGATTGAAATAGTTGTTAACTTATAGCTGAATAATGGTAATTTTAAATTAAAAATAAAGTAATATGGTTTTACTTGATGGTAAAAAAACAGCAAACGATATTAAAGATGAAATTACTTTAGAAGTTGCTTCTATTCGAAAAAATGGTGGTAAAATTCCACATTTAGCAGCCATTATTGTTGGTTCAGATGGTGCAAGTCAAACTTATGTTGCAAGTAAAGTTAAAGCTTGTGAACGTGTTGGTTTTAATTCTACACTTATCGATTTACCAGAAGATATTACCGAAGAACAATTACTTCACGAAATAGAAATTTTAAATAACGATACCGATATTGATGGGTTTATTGTACAACTTCCGTTACCAAAACATATTGATGAACAAAAGGTTTTAATGCTGGTAAATCCAAATAAAGATGTCGATGGTTTTCATCCAACAAATGTTGGTAGAATGACTTTAGATTTGCCTTGTTACTTACCTGCTACACCTTATGGTATTATGGAATTGCTAGAGCGTTATAAAATTGAAACTTCTGGTAAAAATGTAGTTGTTCTTGGAAGAAGTCACATTGTTGGAAGACCAATAAGTATTTTAATGAGCCAAAAACGAAAAGCTGGTAATGCAACGGTTACTTTGGCACATAGTAGAACACAAAATTTAGCAGAAGTTACCAAAAATGCCGATATTATTATTGCTGCAATTGGAATTCCCGATTTTTTAAAAGCAAATATGGTAAAAAAAGGAGTTACTATTATTGATGTTGGTATTACTCGTGTAAAAGATGCTTCTAAAAAAAGAGGTTATCGTTTGGCTGGTGATGTGGATTTTGAACAAGTGCATAAAAAAGCTGCTTTTATTACGCCAGTTCCTGGTGGTGTTGGTCCAATGACTATTGCTATGCTGCTTAAAAACACACTTTTAGCAAGTAAACATAATTAATATCTTATTCCTTTTCTCTATGTACTTTATCTGGAGAAAAAGCTGGTAAACAAACAGATAAATACGATACTGGTTCGTTAAAAGGATTGGAATAGCGAATTTTTGTTCCTTTTGTAATTTTTATGGATTCTCCTGCTTTTAATACAACAACTTCGCCGTCAATATCAAATTGTTTTTTTCCTTTAATAATATAGGTATATTCATCAAACTCTGGTATTTGGTAGGGTTCTGACCAGTTTGCTGGTGCAACCATTTTTGCAATACTTAATTCGGACAATATACTTGCCAAACCAAAATGTTCTTCTATTAGTTTTCCATCTGTAGTTGGAACAATGAATGGTGATTTTTGTATTTGATATTTCATGGCTTCAAATTAATTTATAAATTACATCAAATAGGTTTAATGTATAAATATTGGTATTAATTACAGGATACAAAAAAAATCGCCTTTCGGCGATTTTATTTTTTTAAATATCTTCAAAATTTACGTCTGTAAAATTCTCTGGAGGCGTATCGTCAATTGCATCTGGTGCAGCTGCATCTGGCGCAACTTCTTTGTTATTTTCTCTAGATGGTTTTACATAATCTTTTTGATGCCGTTCAGAGATTACCTCATTACCTTTTTCTTTAATAATAAAGTCTGTTGCTCTATTTAAACTCGCATTAAACTCTTCAAAATCTTCTTTATACAAATATATTTTGTGTTTTTTAAAATGAAAAGACCCATCTTCATTAGAAAACTTTTTACTTTCTGTTATGGTTAAGTAATAATCTCCTGCTTTGGTTTCTCTTACATCAAAAAAATAGGTTCTTCTCCCTGCTCGCATAGTTTGCGAAAAGATTTCTTCTTGCTCTACATATCCTCTATCTTCACTCATAATGGTACTATTTTACGTTTTAATTTGTCAAATTTAATCAAATTAATATTAGATATAC
>WFMU01000368.1 GCA_015488935.1 Flavobacteriaceae bacterium
ATTAATATACACAAAACTAAACTAATTTTATTAAAAACCATAATTTTAATAAAAAAATTTTCTAATACATTAGTTTAATTTTGACAAGAATTAAATGAATTAATGGTATAAGTATTTAGCCAATAGAATCAATATTAGCTTCTATTATTTTTTGAATATCTACTTCTTGTTTTTCTTCTTTAATCAACAAATCATATCTAATTTTACCACAAAGTTTTGCCAAATTTATTGATAATTCATCAGATTCTAATGCCGATATTTTTTTATCGGAAGCTGTTTTTTTAATTGTTTTTAAAAACGCAGAATATTGTTTGAGCACTTCTGAACTAGCTATTATTGAAACTTTATGTGTTAAAAATTCTAAGTTTATCAAATCTTTTTCTTTAATTTCTTGTTTTGATATTATCTTTTCTATAAACTCTATCAATTCAAAATATAAAGTAGATTTTATATCAAATATTTTAACACGCTGTTCTTTTTCTAACTCAATTTCACTTTGTTTATTTAATAAGGATGCTGTAATAACAATGGTTACAATTGTACCTAATACCATCAAAACTATTTCTTGTGCAAATGGTATGTCTGTGGTTTGTTGATAGGCAAATCGCAAAAATAAATAACCTACAATAAAGGTAATTATTGCGATTATCAAATATTTAGCACTTTTATTCATAATTAATACGCTTACATTTCCAATGCTTTCTTTTCATCGTTATACATTAGTAATTCTACTGGATTTTCTAATGCTTCTTTAACAGCTACTAAAAATCCAACAGATTCTTTACCATCAATAATACGATGGTCGTAAGATAATGCTACGTACATTATTGGTTGAATTACTACTTCTCCATTAACAGCCATTGGTCGTTGTACAATATTATGCATTCCTAAAATAGCACTTTGTGGAGGATTAATTATTGGTGTAGATAACATTGAGCCAAATACGCCTCCATTGGTAATGGTAAAAGTTCCGCCTGTCATTTCATCTACAGATATTTGTCCATCTCTAGCTCGTATTGCCAATCGTTTCACTTCGCTTTCTATTCCTCTAAAAGTCAAATTTTCTGCATTTCTAATTACTGGCACCATCAATCCTTTTGGACCTGATACTGCAATAGAAATATCAATAAAATCATAACTTACTTTAAAATCGCCATCAATCATACTATTTACATCTGGATACATTTCTAAAGCCCTTACTACTGCTTTAGTAAAGAAACTCATAAATCCGAGACTAACGCCATGTTTTGCTTTAAAATCTTCTTTATATACTTTTCGCAAGTCAAAAATTGGTTGCATGTTTACTTCGTTAAAAGTAGTAAGCATTGCTGTTTCATTTTTAACAGATACTAATCTTTGTGCTACTTTACGGCGTAACATCGACATTTTTTTACGTGACGTTCCTCTATTTCCTCCAGAAGTTGGTGTTCCCATTGCTGGTACTGCTTTTACAGCATCTTCTTTGGTTATTCTACCATCTTTTCCTGTTCCTTTTATGCTACTTGCATCCATTCCTTTTTCTGCCAAAACTTTTTTAGCTGCTGGTGATGCTGCACCACTTGCATAGGTAGTTTTAATTTCTTCTTTGGGCTTATTACTAACGGCACTTTTAGTTACTTTTTCTTCTTCTTTTGGTTTATCTTCTTTATCGGCATCTGGTTTTTTAGCATCCATATCAATTAAACAAACTACTGCTCCAACAGCAACAGCATCACCTTCTTCTGCTTTTAAGGTAATAATTCCGCTTTCTTCTGCTGGAAGTTCTAATGTAGCCTTATCGGAATCTACTTCTGCAATTGGCTGATCTTTTTCTACATAATCTCCATCTTCTACTAACCATTGTGCTATTTCTACTTCTGTTATGGATTCTCCTGGCGAAGGAACTTTCATTTCTAGTATCATATCTTTATTGTTGATTCGTTAATCCCAAAATTTTGGGAGTTGATTCGTTTATTTTTACATTTTATTATTATTCAAAAACACTGTTTATTACTTTTTGGTGTCTTTCTTTAAATCGTGTACTTGATCCAGCAGCTGGAACTGCATAATAAGGTCTTGAACACAAATTTAATTTTACCATATCAAAACGTTCTAACATGTGACTCCATGCGCCCATATTTCTTGGCTCTTCTTGTGCCCAAATATAGGTTACTACATTTTTATATCTATCAATTACTGCTTGAATTTTTTCTTTATGCAATGGAAATAATTGCTCTATTCGTACCAATGCAACATCTTCTCTTTTTAATTTTTCTCTTTCTGCTAATAAGTCGTAATAAAATTTTCCAGACACAAATACTAGTTTTTTTACTTTTTTTGTGTCTATGGTATCGTCTATTACTTCTTGAAATTCGCTATTTGCCAAGTCCTCTATGGAAGATACCGCTTTTGGATGTCTTAACAAACTTTTTGGTGTAAATACAATTAGTGGTTTTCTAAAATCACGCTTCATTTGTCTTCGCAATAGATGAAATATGTTTGCTGGTGTGGTACAATTCGCAACGTTCATATTATCTACTGCACAAAGTTGTAAATACCGTTCTATTCTTGCAGATGAATGCTCCGAACCTTGTCCTTCGTATCCATGAGGTAATAATACTACTAATCCATTTTGTAATTTCCATTTATCTTCTGCAGCAGATAAGTATTGGTCAAATATAATTTGTGCTCCATTTGAAAAGTCTCCAAATTGTGCTTCCCAAACGGTTAATGTATCTGGATTTGTCATGGCATATCCATAATCAAATCCTAATACACCATATTCGGATAATAGGGAATTGTATATATACATTTCGCCTTTGTTATTTGGATTGGTATTTAGTAGGTTTATTCGTTCTTCAGATATTTCGTCTCTTAAGATAGCATGTCTGTGTGAGAATGTACCTCTTTCTACGTCTTCTCCAGATATTCGTACGTCAAAGCCTTCTTCTAATAGGCTTCCATACGCTAAATTTTCTGCCATTCCCCAATCTAAAACATCAGTTTCAAAAACCATTTTTTGTCGCCCTCTCAAAATTCTCTCTGCTTTTCTAATAAATTTTACACCTTCTGGTACGGTAGAAATTACTTTAGCTATTCCTTCTAATTTTTTCTTGTTATATCCTGTTTTTACAGGAAGCAACATATCTTTTAAATCTTTTCGTTTAAATTTACGCCAAACCTCATCCATAAATGGTTTTACTTTGGAGGTCGTATCTTGTTTTGATTTTGCGTATTCTTCTTCTAGCATTGCTTTAAAATCGGCAGTAATTTTCTTTACATAAGCCGCATCTACCGAGTTTTCTGCTATTAATTTATCTGCATAAATTTTAAAAGGATTGTCGTGTTTTGCAATTGCTTTATATAAATTTGGCTGTGTAAATCGTGGTTCGTCACCTTCATTATGGCCATATTTACGATAACCTAATAAATCAATAAATACATCTCGTTTAAATTTCATACGGAATGCTAATGCCATTTCTATTGCATGAACAACTGCTTCTGCATCGTCTGCATTTACATGCAATACTGGAGATAAGGTTACTTTTGCCACATCGGTACAATAGGTACTAGAACGTGCATCTAAATAATTGGTCGTAAATCCAATTTGATTATTTATTACAATATGAACTGTTCCACCTGTAGAATATCCTTTAAGTTTACTCATTTGAATTACTTCATAAACAATTCCCTGTCCTGCAATTGCAGCATCTCCATGTACAAGTATTGGTAATATTTTAGAAACATTGCCTTTATATTTTTTATCGATTTTGGCTCTTGTAATCCCTTCAGCAACAGCATCTACAGTTTCTAAATGAGAAGGATTAGGTACCAAATTCATTTTTATAGATTTTCCGTTTTGGTAGGTCTTTTCTAAAGTTAGTCCTAAATGGTACTTTACATCACCATCAATATTTTCATCTTCAAAATCTTTTCCTTCAAATTCACTAAATAACTCTCGAACTGGTTTTCTAAAAATATTTGTTAAGGTACTTAAACGACCACGATGTGCCATTCCAATTACCGTTTCTTCTACATTAAAATCGTCAACCGCATTAAATAAAGCCACACTAATTGCTGGAATTAATGTTTCTCCACCTTCTAATGAAAATCTTTTTTGTCCTACATATTTTGTTTGTAAAAACTGTTCAAAAGTTACAGCTTGATTTAATTTAGAAAGAATATATTTTTTTTGCTCTACAGAATAATTTGGATTATTATTATTCTGATGCAATTTTTGTCGCCACCATTTTATTTCTTCTGGATTACGAATAAACATATACTCTACACCAATAGAATCACAATATACTAAATTTAGATGTATTATAATTTCTTCTAAAGTCTGATTACCAATACCTAAAATATTTCCTGCTTCAAAAGATGTTTGTAAATCGGATTTAGACAATCCAAAATTTTCTATATCTAAGGTTGGTAAATAAGTTCTTCGTGTACGAACTGGATTTGTTTTTGTAAACAAATGACCTCTAGAACGATATGCATTAATCAATTCAATTACCTGAAATTCTTTATGTACTTGTTCTGGAATTTGAATGGATTCACTTTGACTATCACCGAAAGAATAGTCAGAATTTGCAAAGTCATATCCTTGAAAAAAGCTTCGCCAACTTGGTTCAACAGTATCTGGGTATTTTAAATATTTAGCATACAACTCTTCAATAAATTCAGAGTGTATTGCATTTAAAAATGAAAATTTATCCATAAATAGTTATCCTTTAGTTAGTAGGAATTACAAGA
>WFMU01000369.1 GCA_015488935.1 Flavobacteriaceae bacterium
CCCAAATGTAGAAATTGTGAATATTCATGGCGAAGGTTTCCGTTTGATTGTAAAAGAAAATTCAAAAGCAAAATAAAATAAGGTAGCCAATAACAGTATTAGAACTCACAGTTAAAGATTTTCTTTGTAAATTTACACAAATATTATACGGAATATTATGTCGAAGTTTATAAAAATTTATGAGGAAAATCCAAATGCCAAAGCTATTGATAAAGTAATAGCGATATTAAAAAAAGGTGGACTAATTATCTATCCTACAGATACCGTTTATGGTTTAGGTTGCGATATTACCAATACAAAAGCTTTGGAAAAGATTGCAAGAATTAAAGGTGTAAAATTAGAAAAAGCAAATTTTTCCTTTATCTGTAATGATTTAAGCAACCTATCTGATTACGTAAAGCAAATAGACCAACCAACTTTTAAATTATTAAAAAGAGCATTGCCAGGAGCTTATACTTTTATTTTGCCAGGAAGTAGTACTTTACCTAAAGCGTTCAAAAAAAAGAAAACCGTAGGAATAAGAGTGCCAGATAATAATATTGTACGAACTATTGTAAAATCTTTAGGAAATCCAATTGTATCTACATCTATTTATGACGAAGATGATTTACTAGAATATACTACAGACCCAGAATTAATTTACGAAAAATGGAAAGATATTGTAGATTTGGTAATTGATGGTGGATATGGAGATAATAATGCTTCTACAGTAATAGACCTATCTAAAGGAGAAGTAGAAATAATTAGAGAAGGAAAAGGAAGTTTAGAAATATTATAAACCAGTAAAGGCACAAACTTAATTTTTTAAACTAAAATGTCCTCTTCTAGTAATGATTTCGCCCTTATGATTTGTTATTTCTGCTGTAAACCAATAATCTGCTCTTGGAACTAATGCATTTTTATAAAAACCATTCCAACCTTGATTTTTTGCAGGATAGAACTGGTATAATGCTTTTCCAAATCTATCAAAAATATAAATTTTGGCATTGGGTGTAAAAGCCAATTGTTTTACTTGCCACGAATCATTTATACCATCATTATTTGGAGTGAAAAATTTCGGAAATCCAAAAACAGCAATATCTTTACTTACTACACCACAACCAGATGTTTCTCTAACATACACGGTATATAAACCTGGTGATAAATTTAAAAAAAGAGGTTCTTCTTGGTAATCACTAAGTATGCCATTTTGCGCAATAGCATATTCGTAATTACTAATACCATTTATTTCTATAGCAACAGAAAACTTATCATCAATAAAATATTCTTTAATAATAACATTGGTAATTACTGCAGGAGCGGCTTGTAAAAGATGTACCGTTTTGGTAGAACTACAATTGTTGCCATCGGTAGTCGTAGCCGTTACCGTATAATCGCCATCTACAGTTGCATTTAGAATGGTGGTAGTACTTAATTCTACACCATTTGCATCTTTCCAAGAATAACTGTAATTGCTATTTGGATTTATTGCATTGAAAGGTACCGTTTGTGGTAACAAATTTATACATATATATTTGGTTTCCTCATCCACATCAAAAACTGGATTTTCAATAACATTAATATGAAATGAAGTAGTGTTGTAACAATCTGTATTATTAACGTTTTCAATTCTAACAAAGATAGTTTCTGGTGTAAATGCATCTGTATTTGTATAATTTAAATCTAAAGCATCGATGTTCATATCTGCATTTTGTTGCGTATGATGAAAACTAATATTTCTATCAACAGCATTTTGACCATTTAAAATTTGTGTATTTAATGTAGATAAATCAAAGGTATAAAAACCATCGTTATCCATATCGTCGCAAGTAATCCAATCTAAAACTGAGTTTGCAATTGGTGTGTCAAAAACTTCTAATTTAAACGAAGTTAATCCAAAGCATCCTGTTGCAGTATCTTCTAATCTAGCCCAGATAGTCTGTGGGTTTTGTGTGTTTGTAAATGAAGTAGCAATAGGAGCAATGTTAGTTGCTGCATCTGTTTGTGATAGATGATAAGAAACTTGTGGATTTGCATGTGTTCCAATAATAATATTGTTTTGTTGCGATAAGTCAAAAGTATAAATACCATCATTATTTGTATCACAGAAAGTTAAATCTGGAGGTTGTGAAACCGTTAAATAATGAACAATCAAATCAAAATCAATTACTGTAAAGCAATCTGTAATATTATCGGTAAGACGTAAATATAATGTTGCATTTGCAGAAGAGAAATTAGTTATGTTTGTTATTGGATTAACACCAATTTGTGCATCGCTTATATTAGTATGATACGATGTGGTTACATTTTGAGCACCAACAATGGCAGCTTCATTTTGTGTTAAATCAAAGGTTGCAAGTCCATCGCCACTAACATCACATTCTTCTAAATTAATAGATTGGTTTGCAGGAAAATTATTAACAGGCGGTTCTGAAAAAGTAGCAGTTCCTGTCCAAACTAAGCTAAAAGCAGAATTCCCTGCAGGTCTATCTAAAACTAAGTAATAAGATTCGCCCATAGTAACATC
Organism: Flavobacteriaceae bacterium; assembly: GCA_015488935.1. Classification (GTDB taxonomy): domain Bacteria; phylum Bacteroidota; class Bacteroidia; order Flavobacteriales; family Flavobacteriaceae; genus S010-17. Next base: position 2,507 of record WFMU01000369.1, read on the forward strand.
TAACCATTTAACAAAACTATTTCCATCAGAGCCAGGTCCTTCAGAAATATCAGTTTCGGTACCATTCATACCAGTTAAATTATTTCCTTGGTTTGCTGCTTGTGGATTGGTAGTGGAACATCTAATAGCAAAACCTAAATTATTACAAGTTACATTTGGACCAAAAACAAAAAAATCATAATCTTCTATAATATTAGTACTGGCAGGTGTTAAAGTAAAACCTAATGTACCGCTAGTTGCAACGGTAACTTTTATCCATAAACTATTATTTTCTGTATCTACAGAGCAAGTGTTTGTATTGTTGAGTTCTTGTATGTTTCCACCTCCATTAACATCTAAACTTAAATTGTTATTACCACAAGAAATAATACTATTTGGACAATCACTAGGGTCTTGGGCATATAGGTTTAGAGCTACTATAACTATAATAAAAAGAGAAATTTTTTTCTTCATATTAAAAAAAATATTCCCAAATATAATCATAAACTTAGATTTTAACAAATTTAATTACCAAGTAAAACATGTTATGTAAGTCATTTACTTACAATTATACTATTTTTGATTGCGTTAGTGCTGTGTTTCGTAATTCTTTTTCTTATTATAAATTACTTCCATAAACATAGCAATATACAGCACTGAAGCATCAAAATAAAAAACAGATTTTATTAATTATTTGCTCAAATACATTTTTCTACGAGCATATAATTCGTAAAATTGATCGTCTTTTAAATCGTCTATAAACAGAATACTTTCTCCAGTAGATTTCATTTCTGGACCGAGATTTTTATTCACGTTAGGGAATTTATTAAATGAAAATACAGGTTGTTTTATTGCAAATCCTTTTAGTTGTGGATTAAAATTAAAATCGGTTACTTTGCGTTCTCCAAGCATTACTTTGGTTGCAAAATTAACATAAGGCTCTTGGTGTGCTTTAGAGATAAAAGGTACGGTTCTAGATGCTCTAGGATTTGCTTCAATAATATAAACCATATCGTCTTTTATAGCAAATTGGATGTTTATTAGCCCAACTGTTTTAAGCGCAACTGCTATTTTTTTGGTATGGTCTTTAATTTGTTGCATTACAAATTCGCCCAAATTAAATGGAGGTAGTGTAGCATTAGAATCTCCAGAGTGTACACCACAAGGTTCAATATGCTCCATTATTCCGATGATATATACGTTTTCGCCATCGCAAATGGCATCTGCTTCAGCTTCAATGGCACCATCTAAATAATGGTCTAAGAGCAATATATTATTTGGTATTTTTCGTAAAATATCTACAACATGTTCTTCCAATTCTTGTTTATTTATTACAATTTTCATTCCTTGTCCGCCAAGTACATAACTTGGTCTTACCAAAATAGGAAAGTCTAATTTATCTGCAATTGCCAATGCTTCTTGTGCATTTGTAGCGGTTCCAAATTCTGGAAATGGAATTTTTAATTCAACCAATAACTCCGAAAAACGACCACGATCTTCTGCGAGGTCTAAAGCATTAAAGCTAGTTCCTAATATTTTTATACCGTATTTTTCTAATTTTTCGGCTAATTTCAAGGCAGTTTGTCCGCCTAATTGTACAATAACACCTTCTGGTTTTTCGTGTTGAATTATATCGTAGATATGTTCCCAAAAAACAGGTTCGAAATAGAGTTTGTCTGCAATATCAAAATCGGTCGATACGGTTTCTGGATTACAGTTAATCATAATGGTTTCGTAGCCGCATTCTTTGGCAGCTAATACACCGTGTACACAGCAGTAGTCAAACTCAATTCCCTGTCCAATTCTATTTGGTCCAGAACCTAAAATAATGACTTTCTTTTTATTGGAAACTTCCGATTCATTATCGGCAAAAGTTTTGCCATTTTGTATTGTATTATTTTCAAAAGTGGAGTAGTAGTATGGTGTTTCTGCTTTAAATTCGGCAGCACAGGTATCTACTAATTTATATACTCTATGAATGTTTAGTTCTTTTCGTTTTTTGTACACTTGGCTTTCTAGGCAGCGTAACATGTGTGCTATTTGTCTGTCTCCATATCCATTTTGTTTTGCTTTCATTAGCAAATCTTTAGGTATGGTTTCTAAAGTATATGTTGTTATTTCTTTTTCTAGTAGATGTAGTTCTTCGTATTGTTTTAAGAACCATATATCAATTTTGGTAATTTCGTTTATTTTTTGGAGTGATATTCCTGCTTGTATGGCATCGTAGATTACAAATATACGATCCCAACTCGGATTTTTTAATTTGTCTATAATTACATCGTATCGTGTATATCCTTTGCCATCTGCACCAATACCATTTCTTTTTATTTCTAAAGATTGTGTTGCTTTGTGTAATGCTTCTTGAAATGATCTTCCAATTCCCATTACTTCGCCTACAGATTTCATTTGTAGTCCTAAGGTTCTTTCGGAGCCTTCAAATTTATCAAAGTTCCATCGTGGAATTTTTACAATAACATAATCTAATGTTGGTTCAAAAAAGGCAGATGTGGTTTTGGTAATTTGATTTTTTAATTCGTTTAAGTGATAACCTAGTGCTAATTTTGTTGCTATTTTTGCTATTGGATAGCCAGTTGCTTTAGATGCTAGTGCAGAAGAACGCGATACTCTTGGATTAATTTCTATGGCAATTATATCTTCTTTTTCATCTGGACTTACTGCAAATTGTACATTACAACCACCAGCAAAATCTCCAATAGAGCGCATCATACGTATTGCCATGTCTCGCATTCGTTGGTAGGTTGTATCGCTTAGAGTCATTGCAGGAGCAACGGTAATGGAGTCGCCAGTATGAATTCCCATTGGATCCATATTTTCTACGGTACAAATAATAATAACATTATCGTTTTTATCGCGTAGTAATTCCAATTCAAATTCTTTCCAGCCTAGTAATGCTTTATCTATTAATACTTCGTGAATTGGTGATGCTTCTAATCCACGTTGTAATAATTCATCAAAATTTTCTTTTTCATATACAATTGCTGCACCAGAGCCACCAAGGGTAAAAGATGGTCTAATTACTAATGGAAAACCGTATTCTTGTGCTATTTCTTTTCCTTTTAAAAAAGAGTTTGCTGTTTGACTTGGTGCTTGTGGAATACCAATTTTATCCATTAGCAAACGGAATTGTTCTCTATCTTCTGTAACTTTTATGGCATTTATATCTACACCAATCATATTTACATTAAAGTCTTTCCAAATTCCTTTATCGTCTGCTTCGATGCATAAATTTAACGCTGTTTGTCCGCCCATTGTAGGTAAAACAGCATCGATATTTGGATGTTTTTTTAGAATATGTACAATAGATTTTGTAGTAAGTGGCAATAAGTACACATGATTTGCCATTTGAGGGTCAGTCATAATGGTTGCTGGGTTAGAATTGATGAGTATGACTTCAATTCCTTCTTCGCGTAATGACCTGATGGATTGTGTTCCTGAGTAGTCGAATTCACAGGCTTGACCAATAATTATTGGTCCAGATCCAATAATTAAAACCGATTTAATGGTACTGTTTTTTGGCATCTAATTTTGTTTGTACAAATATTTAACAATTTATACAGTTATAAAATTAAAATTTTAAAAACTTATTAAGAGAATGTGAATAAGGTTTAATACCAAGCTAAATTTTAGAACGTAATTAAATAAAAGGAAAATTATTTTATAATCGTATTTTAATGTTTAATTGATATAATAGTTAATTATCTAATAAAAATATACCAAAAAACTAATAGTGCAATTA
>WFMU01000370.1 GCA_015488935.1 Flavobacteriaceae bacterium
TATTAAATCAATGTTATTTTTCAAATTATTGAAAATCTTTGCATTTATCACTATTCGACGATACATTTATAAAATAATAATATTTAATTATTTCCTAAAATAAGAGGCATTCCATCTTTCCCACCAACAATTACAACTTTTGCATTGTTAGATTCGGATAATTTTAATGTAGCCTCAATTCCTTTGTCTCTTAAAATTTTATCGGTTAACGAGGCACTTAATATACGATTGGCATCGGCTTTTCCTTGCGCTTCAATACGTTGTTTTTCAGCTTCTTTACTTGCTTTTATCAATCTAAATTCGTATTCTAAAGATTCTTGTTCTTGTTTAAGTTTTCGTTCAATTGCTCCTTTTATACTTGGCGGTAAAGTAACATCTCTTACCAATACATCATTAATCTGTACGTGTTGTTTTGCTGCTTTTACTTTAATCTCTTCAAAAATCTCTCTTTGAATTGCATCTCTTTTAGAAGAATATAATTGCTCTGGCGTATATCTTCCGACAACGCTTCTTGCTGCCGATCTAATTTCTGGAATAATTACTACTTGGTCGTAATCTCTTCCTTTTGTTTTGTGTAATAAACCTAGTTCGTCTATTTTTGGCATGTACAATACAGATACATCTAATTTAATTTCCAATCCATTTGAAGATAGCACTTCCATATCTTCAATAAACATATTTTGCTGACGTACATTATAAACATCTACTTTATTCCAAGGAGCAATAATATGAAAACCTTCATCTAATGCTGGTTGATCTGTTACAATTCCTTCTCCAAATGTTTTATACAACACGCCTCTGTTTCCTCCTTTAATGGTTACTGTTGATTTTGACAAAAATATAATTGCAATAATTACGATAACTAGTAGTGGAAAAATTCCTTTTGGTATTTTTGGTAGTGGTGGCGGTGGTTGTCTTCTTGAACTCATATTTAGGCTTTTTTTATTAGTTGTTTATTATTCCAAATAGCTACATTTTCTTTTTTGGTAAATATACATTATTATTTGCAATTTTACAGTATCTATTTATGCAAAAAAAGCATTTTTTTTATAAATATCCTTTATATTTTCGTACAAACCATTCTATACTTAATAGTAAGGCAATAACACCCAAGAGCCATTTCCAATCTATTAATGGTGTTATTTTTTCTTTTGTTTTTTGTATGGTAACGTATGCTTTATTTTGTAGCAATGTTTTTATTAATTTTTTAGTTTGGTTTGGATAAAAAACAAGGCCTTTATTTTGATTGGCTAAGGCTAACAATCCCTTTTTATTTGCAGCAACAAACTGTTGTTCTATTGCATAATCTAATACTGTAAAACTTCCTTTTATTGTTTTCTTTTTGCTCTCATCTGAAACGGAAAAGGAATAATCTCCTGATTTTAAATTGGCAATATTTACCCCAAAAGTATTATTTTGTAATGCAAATGGATATTTAATTTGTTGTTTTGTTGCTTTGTTAGTTACTATTATCCAAAGTTTTGCCTTAGAATCAAATTCATAATTCGCATTGTAGTATTGTGCAGTTATCTTTATTTGCTCATTAGCATAGTAATAATTTTTATTTTCTACTTCTAACATCTTGGCGTGTTTATTTGATGCTAAATACTGAATTAATTTATTTAAAAATGCATCGTAAGATTGAAATGTCTTTTTTTCAATTTTACTAGACATACGCCAACGCCAACTATTTTCTCCTAAAAATACTGCTACTCTCCTATTATTATATTCTAATGTTGCTACTAACGGCTCTTTAGATTTGTAATTTCCTATTTGCTGATATAGTAATGTTTCAAAGGGTACTTTAAAATGAACATCTCCAAAAAAATCGGTTACAGGCGAAAAATTAGAAAAGCCTAAATCTTCTGTTATAAATGTAGTATATCCTGCATTATAATTTGCAGTATATTCTTCTGTCTTATTTATTGCTTTTTTTGTAAAATAATCTTGATTGTTATTTAAAAAATTCCAATCTGTTTTAGAACCTGTATAGATGAATATATTTTTATTTGCTTCTTTTAATTTTAAAAAGATGGTCTTAAATTTTGGTGTAGGTTGGTATAATATTGCCAACTGATAATCGGAAAGATCAAAATTATCTGTTGGTCGTTTTAGTATTACCTTACGTTGTTTGTTGCTTTCTATGGCACGTTTTAGCATGGCAATATCTGGATGTAATATATCGGAAACAATTACTATTTTTGATTGTTCATTAATTACTTCTACAGCAAAATTTTTGGTGTTATTTATCGTGTTTTTTTCTCCTTTTAAATAGGATACTCTTGCTTTATATTGATGTAATCCAACCTTATTTGCTGGTACATAAAAGGCTAGTTGTGCTGATTTTTTATTTTTTGAGAATACAATATTTTTAGTATAAATGGTATGCTTCCCTTCGGTTAAAGTAAACTTTACAGTTGCATTTTTATTTCCATCGTATATAACAAATGCTTCTACTGGAAATTTATGCTTTAAATAAGCATATTTATTTACATTTAACTGTGTTATTTTTACATCTTGGTATTTTGTAGTATCTCCTATTACTATAGGATAAATAGGCTGTTTCCCTTCAAAATTTGTATAATTACTACCAACTGTTTGGTTGCCATCAGTAATGATTATTGTTGGAGCTATTGCTTTTTTAAATAAAGTATTTACACTTTTTAATGATTGGTAAATATTGGTTGTATTTTTAGTAAAGTTTAAAGAATCAGCTTGCGTAATATCTTCCGAAAAGGTAAAAAAATCTAGTTGAAATTTATTTTTTAACTCTTTGTCTTTTTTTAGACTTTCTACAAGTGCTTTTACCTCATTTTCTCTTTGTAGTTTATTAATAGACTTTGAATTATCTGTCTCTTATACACATCTCCGA
>WFMU01000371.1 GCA_015488935.1 Flavobacteriaceae bacterium
GACTAACTGATTTTTGTAAAAAAAATAAATACAACCATTCTTTGAATTTTATCGATTTATTTGATGGTAATAATAATGCAATTGGAACAAAAGCTATCTTAAGAATTCCATTGCAATAATAAAAGAAAAAAGAAATTATGAGTAAAAAAACTCAAATAATAATAAACAAGCAATTGATACTAATTTTTGTGTTTTTTTGCTTTTTTAATGGTTTTTCACAAAACAAAAAATCCGATTATAAAAAACCAGACTTTAAAAAAATAGTAGATAGTATCTTAGTTAGCAAACCCAAAACTTATAAAGATATTAATTTATTTTTACGCCCTTTTAGAAGAGATTCTACAAAGTTAAAAGAACTAATAAAAACCTTTGATTCTGTAAAATATTTAGACGGAAAAACCTATGCCGAAAATCTACTCGGAATTAGATATAGAAATTACACACGCTATAAAAAAGCAATTCAAATTCACAAACAAGCATTAGAAACTGCAAAAAAAGCAAAAAGTATAGAATTTCAGGTTTTTAGTTTAAATATGTTAGGTGTCGATTTTAGACAAAAAGAAAATTTAAGAACCGCACTAGATTACAATCAAGCTGCCCTCACTCTTGCAGAAACAGTAAAAAATCCAAGTTTAGGATTTCGAAGAAGTATTGCGGTTTCTCATAATAGTATGGGAAATATTTACTTACTCTTAAAACAATATGATTTTGCAATAAAACAATTTGAGCAATCGCAAATCATTGAAAAAAGTATTAATAATAAACTAGGTCTTGCCATAAATAACCAAAATATAGGTTATGCCAAAGATGGACAAGGAAAAATTGATGAAGCTTTAGAGTATTTTAACAAATCTCTTGCTATAAACAAAGAATCAAAAAATCAGTATGGGCAACTTATCTGTAACAACAATATTGCAAATATTTATATAAAACAAGGAAAGTATAATACCGCTTTAAAACTTATTGAAAAAAGTTTGCCAATAGCCAAAAAAATAGGAAATAACGATCTTATTTCATCGGTATATTTAAACTTAGGATGGGCACAAGCCAAACTAAAAAAATATACTGTTGCACAAAAAAATATTCTTAAAGGTTTATCCATCGCCAAAAAATACAATTTAAAATTTACCATTTCCGAAGGATATACCTACTTATACGAATTAAATTTAGAAACAAAAAACTTCAAAAAAGCATTAAAATATTACAAATTAGCCGAAGAGTTCGACGAAAAAATATCTAATGAACGCAATATGCAATATGTAAACGATTTAATTCTTAAATACGATAGTGAGCAGAAAAATAACCAAATTAAAGATTTAGCAAAACAAAATGAAATTACTAAATTACAACTTACCAAAAACAAAATTTTATGGAGTATTAGCTTTGGATTATTTGCTCTTTTAGGAATAATATTTTACTACTTATACAGAAATAAACTACTTAAAAATGAAAAAAAAATAATTACTCTAGAACAAGATGCTCTGCGAAGTCAAATGAATCCACACTTTATTTTTAATTCGCTAAATTCTATTAAACTGTATATTATCGATAACGAAAAAGAAAATGCGGTTTATTATCTGAATAAATTTTCGAAACTAATACGTAAAATCTTAGTTGCAACACACGAAAAAGAAATTACACTCGCAGAAGAAATCGAAACGATGGAATTATATCTGAATATAGAAAATATTCGATTCAATAACGAAATTGAAACCAATATTATAATAGATAAAAATTTAGGACTAAATACCATAAAAATTCCACCACTTATTTTACAACCTTTTATAGAAAATGCTATTTGGCATGGATTATCTTTAAAAAAAGAAAAAAGAAAATTACAGATTTTTGTCGAAAAATATGGCAATACACATGTAAGTATTATTATTTTAGATAATGGTATTGGTAGAAAAAAATCTGCCGAAATAAAAGAGAAAAAAAGGTATAGAAAGAACTCCATTGGCATACAATTAACCAAAGAGCGATTGCAAAATTTTTGCAAAGATTATAAAAATAGCTGTTCCTTAAATTTTGTAGATTTATACAATGAAAATAAAGAACCTAATGGAACTAAAGTAATTTTAAGAATACCTATCTCTTAAATGCTTCGTTCTAAACAATAAAATGAAATAAACTAGGCTGCTCATTTAGGTATTAGCTATGCAACTTTTTAGTTAATTTAATAAACTTTTTAAAAGCCTTTGCAGATGCTAAAGCAGCATCTTGGTCTTCTTTTAAAACCCATCCTTTTTTAGATAATTGGGTTCTAATTTCTACTTCGCTAGTATTATTGTGAAAAAGGTATAAAACATATTCTTTTACTTCTTCTGGCACACCATTTTTTAACGAAATTCCAAAAGACCTTACACAAATTGTATAATTTAAAAATATTGCTATTAGAATTTGATAAATCCAAACGCCTAATAATATATATTTACTACCAGATGTAATATTTCCTAGAGCAAGTCCTTGCTCAAACCGAACTTTAAAAAAGTCTTTAAAACTAACTAATTGATTATTAACTAACATTGGTTTTGTAAAATAATAATAGAAGTATTCGCTAAATACAATAGATAATATTGCAAAAACTATGGTGTACATTAGTATTGTTTTTAAATTTGTAACATTACTTTTGTTAGTTACAAAACTAAATAATATAGCAGTAAACAACCCTAATACTAAAATAAGGTAAATATTTAAAATATCTTTATAAAACAGAAGAGCAGTTACCAAACCCATTATTAAAGCCATTAAAAAATAGCCAAGTATTAATACAGATTTGTTACCTTGTTTATAATCTGTTCGTTTTGTTAATGTATTTGGTATTTTGTAATCGTCCCAAATATTTGCTTCTGTTAAAATTTTATTTGTGTCTTTTTTCATGTTTTTTAGTTTAAAGTTTGTTCAAAATTATTTTCTAACCATTTTGATAAATATGGATTTTTAAACAGTTTAAATTCTTTATGGTCTGTAGTGCTCAAATGGATACTAAATATCTTTACACGAAATTGCTTAATGGTATTTAAAGCAATTTCATATTTTTTAAAAAGAGAGGTATAAACAATCTTATCTTTGGTAATGATTACTCTTTTTGTAACCGTATTATAAGCATAAATTAGTCCAACAACCAAAAATGTATAAAATCCGAAAATATAATTTTGAATTTTTTTAGTAGTCATAGGATTGTCTTCTAATAAAAGAATATGAGCATAAATTGTAATACTCAACAAAACCAATAACACTATAAAAATAAATTTACTACCAACTAATTTATAGATGTTGCTGTTATTTTTCATATTTTTAGTTTAATTTAAAAAACCAAAATTATATAAAACACGATTTATTAAATACACAGTTTATAGTGAAATTAAAACCCCTGTTTTCA
>WFMU01000372.1 GCA_015488935.1 Flavobacteriaceae bacterium
AGATACTAATACAACTATATTTATTTATAAATATAAATTTGCCCTGTAATTGTACATTATATTTTTTTGCGACAAAGAATTATTTTGTACTTTTGAAAATAAACAAACTATTAAAATGAAAAAAGTTACAATCCTAATTATCACGCTAAGTTTCGTCTTACTATCATGTAGTGGTACAAAAAAAACACAAAAAGCCATTACTTCAGGAAATTATGACCAAGCATTTAATTTTGCTGTAAAAAAATTAACAAAAGATAAAAGCAAGTACGAAAAACAAGTGCCACTTTTAAAAGATGCCTATAACAAAGCAAACGACAGAGATTTGGCAGAAATTGCGCGTTTAAAAAAACAAACACCAGTTAATTTAAAAGCCATTTATAACAAATACATGAGCCTAGATGTACGACAAGATGAAATAATTTTATTAGAACCATTATATTTTGAAGGTAAAGAAGTACAATTCGATACAAAAGACCTTTCTAAAGATATTGCAGAAGCAAAAAAGAAATATTCAGACCAGCTTTATAAAGAAGCACAACCGCTAATTTACGGCTCTAAATTAGAAGCCAGAAAAGCATACAAAATTTTAGGAGATTTACAATACGTAAATCCAAATTATAGAACCGATTTAACTACATTAATAGCAACTGCAAAAAAAAGAGGCAGCGATTATGTTTTTGTAAAATTGCACAATAATGTTGCAGCAAAGCTAAAAGATACAGCATCGCAAAGTATTTTAAAGAATTTTGCAAAAATTAGATCTGGAGATTTTGCTAATAAGTGGATTGTAATACACGATAAAAAAGACTACTCTGTAGCTTATAACTACCAAGCAGATATTTATTTAGATAAATTTACAGCAATTCCAGAAAAACTGAATACACAAAAAGTAAATCAAGAAAAAGAAATACAAACAGGTTGGATTTATCAAAAAGATGCCAAAGGAAACGTTATGAAAGACGCACAAGGCAACGATATAAAAAAGCCTAAAATGGAAAAAGTTAGAGCAGAAGTTACACTATTTCAACAAATAAAATCTACTACGCTAGAAGGTAAAGTAATAATGAAAAATTTAAAAACTGGTACAAGCGCAAACCCTGCACCAATAAAAGGAGAAGCAAAATTAGAAAATGTTTATGCAACCTACAAAGGAGAACCAAAAGCCATAGACCAAAAATATTTTAAAGTACTAAAAAATAAAAGTAAGACATTTCCTCCAGATAGTGAGTTTAATAAATTTGCATTGCAAACCTTTAAAGTTAAAGTAGAACAGTTTTTAGCAAAACAAAAATTATAAAGAACACTTGCTTTTGGCATAAAGATTGAATTAAATATAATCCAACTGTACGTTTGCAGTTGGATTTTTTATAACAAATTATTAAATGGACGATTATGGACAAAAAATTACAAAAATCATATCCTAAGAATAGTATATTCGCTAAAACTATTGCCATAATTGTAATAAGCCTACTAAGTGCTTGTAATAGTGCAAAAAGAGCACAAAAAGCAATTTCAATAGGCAATTATGATAAGGCCATTTTACTAGCTACAAAAAAGCTACAAAAAAACAAAACAAGCAAGAAAAAGCAAAAATATGTTTTGTTGCTAGAAGAAGCATTTGCAAAGGCTGTAGAAACAGATAATAGAAATTTAGAACGATATAAAAAAGACAATAATCCTGCAATTATTAAACAAATTTTTGAAACCTACGTTGCTTTAGATAAAAGACAAGAGTTAATAAGACCATTACTTCCTTTATACAAGCAAAATACAGAAGAAAAAGCCATATTTCATTTTATGAATTATACCGAAGAAATTAATAATGCAAAAACTACGTTATCCGATTATTTATATGCCAATGCTATAGAACAATTAAAAAAGAACACAACAGAAAATGCCAGAAAAGCTTATGAAGATTTAGAATATTTAAATACGATAAATCCGAATTTTAAAGATGTTACACATTTAATGGACGAGGCACATTATAAAGGAACCAACTTTGTTTTGGTACAATTAGAAAACCAAACAAATCAAGTTATTCCAAGACGTTTAGAAGCGGATTTATTAAATTTTGACACTTACGGTTTAGATGATTTTTGGACGGTTTTTCATCCTGTAAAAGAAGCAAAAATAGACTATAAGTACAAGCTGCAAATGCTATTTCATCGTATTGATGTTAGTCCAGAACAATTGCAAGAAAAACAAAGTATTTTAGAAAAAGAAATTAAAGATGGTTTTGAATACCATACCGATTCTAACGGAAATGTACTTAGAGATAGCCTTGGTAATGGAATTAAATTTGATAAATATATTGTAGTAAAGAGTGATTTTTATGAAATTCATCAAGAAAAAGCAAGTCATATTGAAGGCGAACTTATTTTATCGGAATTAAAATCTAATAAAATAATAGAAACAATTCCATTAGAAAGTGAGTTTATTTTTGTAAATGATTTTGCAGAAATGAGTGGCGATAAACGAGCTTTAGACAATTATCAATTAGATATGCTGCAAAAAAAGGAAATTCCGTTTCCAACAGATGAGCAAATGATATTTGATACTGGAGAAGATTTAAAGAAAAAGTTAAAACATATTATTAAAAAGTTGAATTTCTAACAGCGAATTAAAAATCTGTCGGAAATCCGAAAACAATATGATGTGCTAGTATCATACGTTCGCCCATAGACCACATAAACATAGCTGTTTTAGAACTGTTTTTAGGCTGATTTGCACCATACATAGCAAAAGACACATCAAATTTTGAAAAAACAATACAAGCACGTTTAACATGTGGTTGCGATGTAACAATTGCTGCCGTCTTTAAATGGTTTTTGTGCATGTAATCTACCGAATAAAATGCATTTTGATACGTGTTTTCAGCCCTTGCTTCTTTAATAATATCTGCTTCTAAAACACCCTGTTGCTCGGCATAAACAGCCATAACATCCGCTTCGGTACAACGATTATGAACGTTACTTCCTGAAAATAATATTTTAGAGGCTAATCCTTGTTTGTATAAGGCGATTCCTTTGTCAATTCTATCTTTTAAAATAGTACTTGGTGTACAATTTTCTGTCGCTGGACTTCCAAGTACAATAATTAAATCGTATTTATTTGTTTTGGTATTAGCATTACACGTTGGACTAAAAAAACTCGAAATAATAACGATAAGTATATTAAACAGTAAAAAACTTAGAAAGACATACTTAAAAAACTGTTTAATTATTCTAAAAATTAATCGCATATACTAAAAATTTATATCTGCTAAACTAACTAAAAAAAATTAATCTCTTTTATAAATCTAAATTCAATTAATAATTCTTGTTATTACAATCATTATCTTTATTTTTGCAACTTAAAAAACACAAATACAAAATGGAAAACGGATTATACGCAAAAATAAACACCACAAAAGGAGAAATAGTAGTAAAACTAGAGTTTGAAAAAACACCAGGAACGGTAGGAAACTTTGTAGCATTGGCAAAAGGACAATTAGAAAATAGTGCAAAACCACAAGGAACACCTTACTATGATGGTTTAAAATTTCATAGAGTAATACCAGATTTTATGATTCAAGGAGGTTGTCCTCTTGGAACTGGTACTGGTAATCCTGGCTACCAATTTGAAGATGAGTTTCATCCTGATTTAAAGCATGATAAGCCGGGAATTTTATCAATGGCAAATTCTGGTCCAAATACTAATGGAAGTCAATTTTTTATTACACATACACCAACTGCTTGGTTAGATGGAAAACATACCGTTTTTGGTAATGTAGTAAAAGGACAAGATATTGTAGATGCAATTGCACAAGATGATATTTTAGAATCTATTGAAATTATTGCGGTTGGAGAAGCTGCTGAAAAATTTAATGCAGTTGAAGCATTTCGAGTTTTTGAAGGAGAAAGAGAAAAACGAATAGCAGAGGCAAAAAAACAAGCTGAAGCAGAAATAGAAAAATTAGCAGCTGGATTTAATAAAACAGCATCTGGTTTACGTTACCAAATAATTCAAAAAGGAGATGGTAAACAAGCAGAAAAAGGAAAAGGAGTTTCTGTACATTACAAAGGACAATTAGCAGATGGAACAGTATTTGATTCGTCATACCAACGTAAGCAACCAATTGATTTTACTTTGGGGGTTGGACAAGTGATTCCTGGTTGGGATGAGGGTATTCAATTACTAAAAGTAGGAGATAAAGCACGTTTTGTTATTCCTTCGCATTTAGCTTACGGAAGTCAAGGTGCTGGAGGTGTAATTCCTCCAAATGCGATACTTATTTTTGATGTAGAACTTATGGACGTGAAATAATCTTAAAGTCTGGTTCTTATAGTATATCATTAAAATAAATATATTCCTATTTTTGCTTAAAAAATAGGAATATTTTTTTATTCTACTATAGCACAGTAATCTATAAGTGTATTTGCTGCACCATCACAAGGATATTGGTATTCTGCGAGTACCACTTGTTTTCCACTTGTATATGGATGGTCATTTCCATTTTCTAAAGCAACAATTCTTGTAGCTTCCGATTGTTCTACGAAAGTATAATCTAATAGTGCATCTAAAGGTTTTAATATGCCTTGCATTTCTGTATAAGCTCTGTTTCCTTTAGGATATGTATGATCGGCGTTTTCTTTATCGTAAATCATGTAATCTTTTTTAGAATCTGGAATGGATTCTAATAGTGCATATTCTGTAAGTGGAATTCTAGCATCTGTACCATCGGCACTATTATTTCCGCCTACACCAAATTTTTCGATAACTACATTTGTATTGTTTGGTAGTGTTTTAATATCATTTTCTGTCATTCCAAAAGCATACCATGGGTCAAATGCCATAATAAAACGTGCATTTGTTCCGTAATTTTTTGGAGCGTTAGAATAATATTTTAATGTGGTAAATGTTGTTCCGCCACCAGCAGAATGCCCCATTACACCTATTCTTGAAGTATCAATATATGGCAATATCTGATTTGTAAATGTTGTTTCATTATTAGATAACATATTTTCAAAAGCATCAATTGCATGTTGTGGGTTTGTAGTTGCTCCTTCATCGGTGTAAATTACGGTGTATCCATGACTTGCCATAAATTGTAATAAAGATAAGTATGTTTCTGAAGTTGCGGATGCTCCATACCAACCAGAAATAAAAAATATCAATGGTGTTTTCTTTTGCATGTTTGCAATATCTGATGGGTAATAAATTGTGGTGTACGCATAGTTTGCAGCGGTAAAAGTAGCTACATTATGTTTTCCTACTAATCCAAATTGTTTTGTGTTTCTTGGAGTTTCGTCTTCATTTTCATCTTGTTTACAGCTAAATAATAGTATTGTAATTACTACTAAAAGCATTCCTAATTTTAATTTTTTGTGCATTTTCTTTCTTTTTTAATTTATTATTATTTGATAAACGATTTTTTTATTTTTTTATTATATATTTATATGAATAAAATGGAGTGTAAGGTAAAAAACACATTTATTTTATATAAGGTTTCTCAGATATAAATAGTATTGTATTGATTTGGTGTTTCCATTTTTTTGGGATTTTATTTCTTAAAATGGTATTTGCCAAAATATAAAAATGTGCTTTTGTTATAAAATGGTATTGTTCAATTATTTTATCTGCGGCATTAAAATCAGAATTTTTAATTTGTTTAAGAAATTGTTGCATTATTTTATTTTTTAAGCCATATTTTTCTAATAAATCCATATATATTTTGGTGTCTTTTTTCTGTCTTATTGCTAAACCAAGAGTTGCCCAAATAGAATTATAATTAACACCATCTTCTGTTTCTAGTTTATTTGCAGCGTTAATAATCTCTTCATTTGCTCCATCAGAAGCTGCTAAAAGGCGAATAAAATATGGCCTAGAATCGTTAAATTTGCTAATAAAAGTATATGCTTCATTTAGTTTTCCTTGCGATTTTAAATAATAGGCATAGGTGACATCTTCTTTACTAACCTTTCCAGATTCTAACTCTTTGTATGATTTAATTCCTTCACTTGTTAGTTTTGTTTTGGCATTTGTAACTCTTCGAACTCGTTCTGCGTCTAATTTTATTCTGTCTGATAAATATTTGCTTTTTGAAAATGCATTGACAAAGGCATTATATGATTTTTCCCATTTATTTTCTTCTGCTAAACTGTAAGCTGCTGCATAGGATAACCAAGGGTTGTCTTTCCACTTTTTATAGCCATTAATATATGCTTTATTTTTTTCTTTGTTGTCTTTTATACATTTACTAGATAGGTAGTAGTAATTGCCATTTTGAGGTTGATTTGCTGCTTTTTGTTTTAAATTTACACACATTTTTTGTCGTTGTAAAGAATCTACTCTATGCAATAAACCACGTAGTATAACAACACTATTTTTATCTTTTTTTAATCGTTGCTTTAATATATTTATGCCTGTAACAGAGTCTTCTAAAACTTCAACCCAATCGTAAATATAGTTACTTTTTATATCGTCCCATAACACATGTGCATGTATTAATTTTCTATATTCATCTTTGTTTTTTACAATAGATAATAAATCTCTTGGAGCAATATTGCTATATGGTGTAAGTACACTTTTTAATGTTTTATTACTACCAGAAATACTTGATGGAGGTTTTATAAACTTATAATCGGCATTGGAACCAAACCATTTTTTAGCTCCTAAATATTCTAGGTTAGAACTACCATTATATCCGTAATATACATAGTGTTTAATAAATGCTCCAGAATTGGCTACATTGTAAATATATTCCTTTGCAGGATCATCAAATTTTGTTTGTAATTCTTCTATTATTTCACCTGTTTTAGTTTTACTAATAATATGGTACGTATTTCCATAATTAATTGGTAAAACTAATTTTGAATTGGCATGAAGTTGGTGTTTTTGATTATTTATACGAACATTTATATTTGTTGCTAAACCATTATAAATGTATAAATTTGATTTTTGAGAAATTATTCCCAAAAGTAAAGCACCTGCAATCATTCCTCCAGAAACACCTGCTTTTGCAATGGTTGGAAACAAGCCATCACCAATGAAAAATCGATTCCAAAGACTTAATTTTCGTACAATTTTTCTTTCTGTTCCGGGCACTAATAGTTTATAATCTTCAACGATAGAAATTTTATCGTTATAGTAATTCTCTGTAACCTTACTATCTCCATTAAATTGTTTTTCTATCTGTTCTTCTAATTCTAATAGTTTTTCTAAAGAAACTTTTCGGAGTAAATCTAAATTTATTAAGGCAGAATTTGCCCAACTTTGAATGACATTTACCCAATTATTAATATTATTTTTATCAGGAGGAGGTAATCTAAAAGTTTCAAACCTTTCTTCATAGGATTGCAATTTTAATTTACTAGTTAAATTTTCATCCAATTTAATTTTTTTAGAATCGTCATAAATTCTTTTAATGGTATAGTAATAATCATCCGATATGCTTAATATTTCTACTAATTCATCGTTAGATACTCTACCGTCGGCTAATGCAACTGCTAATACGTTATTAAATTTACCTGCACAATCATGTACATCGCTAATAGTGTGTTCTGTATAGTGTACTAATGTTACTAGTTTTTTATGATAATTTGCACTTCCATTATGTAATGTTTTTGCTGCTTCGTAATGTATATTTCTACATTTTTTATCGTGTAGAGTTACCGCATTGGTTAGTATTTCTTTTTCTTTTTGTAATTTTTTTAATATGGTATCAATATCACTTCGTTTTAATTGCTCTCCACGGTGCCATAAGATTCTTTTTTCTGCTGTAATTACTTCATATTTTGCTGTGGTTAATGCTTCTATTTCTTCATTTAACTCTTTTAACTGGTCTAATT
>WFMU01000373.1 GCA_015488935.1 Flavobacteriaceae bacterium
AATAAAATTTAATGAGAAAAATAGCATTCATAATAATATTAATAGTACTAAGTTCCTGTAGTTCTAAAAAAGTAGTATCACAAAATTTAGAAAAAAAAGAAAAAATAAATACTAAAAAAGAGCCATTAGAAAAGCAAGAACCTATAAAAGTAACACTACAAGATAATAAATCTATTTATTATTACGCAAGTACCATAACAAAAGAAGATTTAAAAAAGCATTTACTAAAATTCACCTCGCAAGAATTTGAAGGAAGAAGAACAGGTGAAAAAGGACAAAAATTAGCAGCTAATTACATAGCAGATTTTTATAAAAGTTTAGAATTTGAAGCAGCAATATCCGAAGGGCAATATTTTCAGTACATTCCAAGAGAATTTTTTAATGGCGCATCTAAAAATGCAAGCGAAAATGTATTAGGCTTTATTTACGGAACAGAAAAACCAGAAGAAATTGTGGTAATATCTGCACATTACGATCATTTAGGGCTAAAAGGCGATAAAATATTTAACGGCGCAGACGATAATGGCTCTGGAACATCGGCAGTATTAGAAATAGCAGAAGCATTTCATAAAGCAGTAATTGAAGGAGAAGGACCAAAACGTTCTATTTTATTTTTAAATTTAACTGGCGAAGAAGAAGGACTATACGGTTCAAAATACTATACCTCACATCCAGTATTTCCACTAAAAAATACAGTAGTAGATTTAAATATAGATATGATTGGTAGAGTAGATGAGGCACATAAAGAAAATCCAAACTTTGTGTATTTAATCGGAGCCGACAAAATTAGTAGAGAATTACACTACATATCTGAAGCATTAAACAAAAAATATACACAGTTAGATTTGGATTATACCTATAACGATGAGAAAGACCCAAACCGTTTTTATTATCGTTCCGACCATTATAATTTTGCAAAAAATGGTGTGCCAATTATATTTTATTTTAATGGAACACATGCCGATTATCATAAAGAAACAGATACAGAAGAAAAAATTAATTACGAAATATTAGCAAAAAGAGCACAATTGGTGTTTGTAACAGCTTGGGAATTAGCAAACAGAGAAGAAAGATTAAAAATAGATTAAAACAAAAGATATTTACGCAGTAATAGACATAGAAACTACAGGAGGAAAATTCAACGAAGAAGGAATTACAGAAATAGCCATCTATAAATACGATGGTAATAATATTGTAGATAAATTTGTAAGTTTGGTAAATCCAGAAAAACCAATACAGCCATTTGTAGTTAATTTAACAGGCATCAACAATAAAATGTTGCGTAATGCTCCTAAATTTTATGAAGTAGCAAAACGCATTATTGAAATTACAGAAGGGAGTATTTTAATTGCACACAATACAAGTTTTGACTATCGAATTTTAAGAACCGAATTTAATCGATTAGGATACAATTATGAAAGAGAAACACTATGTACCGTACAGTTGAGTAAAAAATTGTTTCCAAACCAAAACTCATACAGTTTAGGAAAACTGTGTAAATCGTTAGGAATTGCAGTATCAAACAGACATAGAGCAGAAGGAGATGCCTTTGCCACCGTAAAACTATTCTCAATGTTACTACATAAAGATGTAAATAAAGAAATTGTAAAAAGAACCATAAAACCAATAAAAAATTTAAAAATATCTACCAGATTAATCCTAATTTTAGATGCACTACCAAGTAAAACAGGAATTTTTTATCTACATGGAAGCGATGGTAAAATACTATATATTGCCAAAAGCTTAAATATAAAAAAAGCAGTAAATAATCTGTTTTTAAGAGAATCTAAACGAATAAAAAAACTAATATCTTTTATAGAAACTGTAAGTTTTGAATTATTAGGAAACGAACTAATGTGCGATTTAAAACTGTATAAAGAATTAAAAATACACAAGCCTATATTTAATAAAAATATACAACCAAAAACAGAGCAAGTAAAATTTAGTAATGAAAATATGATTTTGGTAGATAGTGGTCGTAACGATTCGGAGCATTCTGTTGTATTAATTGAAAACAACCAATATATTGGAAACACTTTTGTAGATTTGAATTATCAAGTTAATAATATTGAAGTTTTACGTAATTTAGTAAGCACCGAAAAAAAAGACAATCACAATCGATTTTTGATAAAAAAATACTTACAAAAACACAAAGTACAAAAAATAATAAGATTTTAAATCTTGAAGAAAAAAGAAACAAAAAAGAATTGGAAATCTCGTTTACACGAAATTATTTATGAAGCAGATACCAAAGAAGGAAAACTCTTTGATGTAGTTCTGTTAGTGTTAATTTTAACAAGTATTGTTGTTGTAATGCTAGAAAGTGTAAAAGATTTTAGCGAACAACATATTAAATTGTTAAATTATGCAGAGTGGATAATAACCATATTATTTAGTAT
>WFMU01000374.1 GCA_015488935.1 Flavobacteriaceae bacterium
CAATTTTAATTGGTCGAAAACGCAGTCAATCGGTGGTATTTTATTTAAGTTTTATTCCTTTTGTTCTGATTATTTTCTTTACATCGGTAATAAATCAACTTTATTTTTCGATTTACAGTTTTCTTTTTTTAGTAATTCCGCTTGGTTATTTTCTTTATCATATTAAGGAAGCTAAATCAAAAAAGAAACACCATCAACTAAGTATTTTATTAAAAGGCATTATGTTTTTTGGTATTTTATCGGTTATTTTATTACAATTATGATACATACAAAATTAAAAGACAAACATATTATTCTTGCATCTGGTTCGCCACGGAGACAGCAATTTTTAAAAGATTTACAACTAGATTTTACAGTAAAACTTAAAGAGGTTGAAGAGATTTTTCCAAAGAAATTAAAAGGAAAAGAGATTACCGAATTTTTAGCAAAACTAAAAGCTAGTCCATTTACAAATCTCAAAGAGAATGATATTTTAATTACAGCAGATACCATTGTTTGGTATAAAAATAAAATGATGGGTAAACCTAAATCAGCAGATGAAGCTATTGCTATGTTACAAAAACTGTCCGGCAAAAAACACAATGTTTATAGTTCTGTTTGTTTAAAATCTAAAGATAAAGAAGTTGTTTTTAGTGCTAAAACTACTGTCTTTTTTAAAAAAATTACAGATGATGAAATACGTTATTACGTCACTAATTTTAATCCAACAGATAAGGCTGGAAGTTATGGTATTCAAGAATGGTTGGGTTATATTGGTGTTAAAAAAATAAAAGGTAGTTTTTTTAATGTTGTAGGGTTTCCTGTTCATAAGTTTTATAAAGAATTGCTTCAATTTTAAGCATCAATTTACTTTAATAGTTATTTTTGTCTTACATTATAATTGTATAAAAACACACCAATGGCAATAAAAAAATACACTTTTACCGAAAAAAAAGATACACGCTCTGGTTTTGGAGATGGTTTAACGGAATTAGGAAAAAAAAATGATAAAGTGGTAGCACTTTGTGCAGATTTAACAGGTTCGTTAAAGATGGGCGAATTTAAAAAGAATCATCCAGAACGCTTTTTTCAGATTGGTATCGCCGAAGCAAATATGATGGGAATTGCGGCTGGTTTAACTATTGGTGGTAAAATTCCGTTTACAGGAACTTTTGCAAATTTTTCTACTGCAAGAGTTTACGATCAAATTAGACAATCGATTGCATATTCTAATAAAAATGTAAAAATTTGTGCTTCACATTCTGGTTTAACTTTAGGTGAAGATGGTGCAACACACCAAACTTTAGAAGATATTGGTATGATGAAAATGTTGCCTGGGATGGTGGTTATTAATACTTGCGATTATAACCAAACTAAAGCAGCTACATTGGCTATTGCAGATTATATTGGACCAGTTTATTTGCGCTTTGGAAGACCAAAAGTACCTGTTTTTATGCCTTCAGACCAAAAATTTGAAATTGGTAAAGCCATACAATTAACCAAAGGTACCGATGTTACTATTGTTGCAACTGGGCATTTGGTTTGGGAAGCTTTACAAGCATCGGAACAATTGGAAGAAATGGGAATTACTGCCGAAGTAATTAATATACATACCATTAAACCTTTAGATACAGATGCTATTTTAACATCTGTTGCAAAAACAGGTTGTATTGTTACTGCCGAAGAACATAATAAATTAGGCGGTTTGGGTGAAAGTGTTGCTAGAATTTTAACAGAAAATAACCCTATTCCACAAGAATTTGTTGCAGTAAATGATACGTTTGGCGAATCTGGAACACCTACACAATTACTAGAAAAGTACCATTTAAATGATATGGCTATTGTAAAAGCAGTACAAAAAGTAATGCAAAGAAAATAAAAATATTAATTGTTCGTTAAGTATCTGTATGGTAACTAAACAGCTTATAATAAAATTTAGTACGTAAAGTTGTTTTGGCAAAACAGCTTTACCAAAATGAAGCAAAACAACTTTACTAAAAATTATAAATAAAAACATTACTACTTATGAAAAATTTAATCATTGCAATATTACTAATAAGTTTTACCTTTAGTTTTGCACAAGACGATAAAAAATTCTCTTTTGGTTTTACCGCTGGTTTTAACTACAATTCTAATGGAGAATATGTAACAAATGGTGGTTTTACAAATATTACACGCCAATTTAATAGTGATAAAAAAACGGGATATCACGGTGGTTTATATTTTCAATTTAATGGAGAGCGTATGTATTTGCGACCAGAAATATTATATACCAAGACAAAAAGTGCTTATAATGCTGCTGATTTTGACCAAACTAAATTAGAAGTCCCAGTTTTGTTTGGGGTTAATTTATTTAAGCCTGTAAGTATTTTTTTAGGACCATCATTTCAGTACATATTGCAAAATGAGTTTGAAGGTTTTGACGTAAATAATATTGATATACAACATGATTTATCGGTTAATGGACAAGTAGGTTTAGCAGTACAAATTCACAGACAAATTAGAATAGATATACGATATGAAAAAGGATTATCTGATAATATTTTAACACTTAGAGATGACCCTAATGGTATTATAAATTCTTTAAACACCAAACCAGAGCAAATTATATTAAGCGTATCGTTAACATTATAGTATTTTTAAAATTAGAATAATACACTTCTTGTGCATTAAAATTTTGAAAGGCAGTTAAATGTTAGACAAGATGCAAATAGAATGTTTATTTGTGGATTTGGGTTATGCATAGAAGTCTTGGGAGTTGGGTTATGAATTAGTAAAAAACGATTAATACTAATCAGGGAAGTAGTACAGCTTATAGTTGGAATCAAGATCCATCAAAACAAGATGTTAGAAATGCAACTACAACTAATATGTTTTTGGAAGAAGGAACAAAAGAGTTAATATTTAAGATGGTTCAGGTGTTAATGCAACAATATCTCAAAAAGGA
>WFMU01000375.1 GCA_015488935.1 Flavobacteriaceae bacterium
ATTATGTATATATTTGTATTATGGCAAATTCTAAATTATACAAGGGAAGTTTACAAACCATCTTACTCAACTTACTTAAAAAAAACGATAAGATGTATGGTTATGAAATTACACAAAAAGTAAAAGAAATTACCAATGGTGAGCTTCTCATTACCGAAGGTGCATTATATCCTGCATTGCATAAATTAGAAGCTGAAGGTTTTTTAGATGTAGAAATTGTAAGTATTGGCAATCGTATGCGTAAATATTATAAACTTACTGAACAAGGTACAAAAGAAACTGTACATCGGTTGAAGGAATTACAAGATTATATAAAAACCATGCAGCATATTATTAACCCAAAATTTAATTTGGAATAAATTTATAATATTTTAATGATTTTTAAATGGAACTAAATAAAGAACATATCACTGCTTTATATAATTTTACCAAACAGCATCATGTTGTATGGTACGATTTACAAAGTGAATTGGTAGATCATCTTGCTAATGACATTGAACAAATTTGGGAAAAGGAACCGCATCTATCTTTTGAAAAAGCTAAAAATAAAGCGTTTAAAAAATTTGGTGTTTTTGGTTTTATGGATATTGTTGATAAACGTAAAGCTTATTTAAACAAAAGGTATTGGAAATTAGTTTGGACTGCGTTTAAACAATTTCTTGGTATTCCTAAAATTGTATTTACAGGAAGCTTAATTTATTTTATGGTTTTACTACTTCGATACATTAAATTTAATAAAACGCTACTATTTATACTGTTAATTCTTGTTTTAATAATTCCAATTTACACGGTAATTAAAAATAATAATGCTTTAAAAATAAAACAACTAAAAACAGGTAAAAAATGGTTGTTTGAAGAAAATTTAGCAACTTTAGGTGGTTTTGCTATTGCTTTAAATTTACCTTTTCAAATTATGTTGAGTTTGCATAATAATTCTTTGTTTTCTTCAAATACTAAAATTTGGTTATTTGCTAGTTTTATAGTAATCTATTGTATTATTCTTTATCTTGTAACTATAAAAATACCTCCTAAAATCAGAGAAATATTGGCAAAAGAGAATCCTGAATATCAAATATTTTAAACTGGTAATAATACCAAAAATAGTTGTTTTTCTTTACCTATAGCAACATTAACGATTAGAAGTTTTTCGATATAAAATTATCGCACTAGGCTAAAATGTCCCTTTTTGGTTGTAATTTTTCCTTTGTAATCTATTAAATCTACACGAAACCAATAATCGGCAGGTGGTGCTAATACATGATTATATGTACCATCCCAACCTTGGGAGTTGGCATCGATAATTTTCATTATTTTACCATATCTATCATAAATAGTAATTTTAGAAATGGTATTAAATTTTACGGAAGTATTTATATTATTAATATTCCATGTATCGTAATTTCCATCATTATTTGGCGATAAAAATTTTGGATATTCTAAAACTATTACCGTTTCTTGTGTATCTGGCATACAGCCGTTTTTATCTCTAACCGTTACCACATGGTAACCGTACAAAACGCCATCAAATACGTTAGAATCCTGAAAATCAAAATTATCCAACGCGTAGGAATAATTACCAATTCCTGTTACATTAACTATTAAACTTACGCGATTGCTATATACAATATCTGAAATTAATATATCTGTTATTGTGGCTACGTTTGATTCTAATACTGTAATGTTTCTTGTAACGGTACAATTATCTGCACTTGTAATTTCTACACTATAATTTCCTACTTGATTAATTGCAATATTTGCTGTTGAAAGATTTAAATCTACTATTGGATCTACTCCATTAGAAAAAAACCATTTGTATTGGTAGTTTAATGGATTGTCATTTATAATTCCTCCCTCCAATGTAATGGTATCTGGATAGGTGTTTAAACAATAATACATTGTTTCATCTGCTTTTATTTTTGGATTATTAAATACTTTTAGCGTGATTTTTGCAATATTGGTACAACCATCCATACCTTTAATTCGTACAAAAATTTCTTCATCTTGCATTGTATTTGTATAATTGGTAAAATTGGTAATTTTATTTATTTCATTTGTTGCATCGTTGGTTGTATGATAATATCCTTCTACAATCAAACTCGCATCGCCATTTGTGGTAATACTATCTGTATCGGTAAAATCAAAGGCTGAAAAAATAGTACCATCATCGTTACAGCTTGTTAAATCGGTATTAAATACTAATGGAATAACACCGTATTCTATGATTACTTCTCCTTCAGAGAGGCATCCTCCTCCCAAATCGACTACTACTTTATATTTTCCTTCGGTTGTTATATTAAGGGTTTGATTATTTGCTCCTGCAATTGGCACAAATACATCGTAAGGTACATCATCTCTATACCATGTATAAGATGCTGCGCCAACTATGCCGCAATCTAAAGTTTCTGTACCGCAAAATGCATTTGCTGTGGTACGTAATCTGTCAATTCCTAAATCTGTTCCAATATTAAAACTTCCTGCTTTTAAAAATACAGCGGAGTCATATAGACTATTTGTATGGTCTGCTATTACTAATTTTATGTGGTATGTTTCTCCTACGATTACGGTGCTTTCTGCGGTTAAAACTGCGGTTTGTCCGTTAAAATTTATTGGTGCAATGTTAGCATTCCACGTTCCAAAATAAGATTCATTTACTGCGGCACAACCACCTGGTATTAATGGATGCACTGTTGTTACACTAACTGGTTCTGAAGAATTTGGTATAACTGCAATATTGGCATAACTCGGGTCTCCTATTCGTTTTATTAAAAATGCAAATACATCGGAATATACGCAGGTATTAGCATTTCCTTCTTGGTATTCTTCGGATGCAAAGACATATTCAAAACTCATGTAGTTTGTTGCTGGTACAAAATCAAATTCCAACACTGTTGCATTTGATGTGTTTGAAAATAATGCATCTAAATCTGGGTCTGTTCCCCAATTAATTCCTACATCACTACTTATGTATGAATTTGGTCCAACGGAGTTTGCTGCTCTTCCTGTACTCAATAAAACACCTTCATTAAATGGAAATACAGAGCCGTTTCCATTAAAATAGGCATAACTATTTTCTCCTGTTCCAAAATTACCTCCTGTTACCGAAAAATTAGAAATTGTTGCACATCCAGAGTTGTTAAAAAGGATATTTTGTATTAAATCTTGTGCTGTTCGTGTATCATCTACTACTATATTTTGTGAATATATACTTATAAATGATAATCCGAATAACCACAGTAATAATTGCTTCATGATTTATTAAAATCTTTTTGCAAAGGTACAATTATTTAGTTTATTTATTAATCGGAATTAAACTAGGAGTTTATCTCAAATTCAAATGATTTATTTTTGATTTTTAAATTGGTATTAATACGTTAAATACACCCAACCTCGCATTGAGCCGTAATAGGCATCATTTAATTTTAATATGTAAAAGTACGTTCCTGCTGGTAATTTTTTTCCTTTGTATGTACCATCCCAATCTTTGGTGTTTATGTTTCCATTATAAATTATTGTTCCATAACGATTGTAGATTTGTAATTCAAAAGCAGTAAAATATTCTCTTAAATTGGTTATTGAAAAAAGGGTGTTGTTTTCATCGGCATTTGGCGAAAATATTTGTGGTATTATTGGTATTTCAATAACATTTGGCTGTAAGGTATTTAATTTTGTTACCACACAATTTACCATTACATAATCTTGTCCTGATGTTAATTCTATGGTTGCTGAAGTATCTCCTACTTGAATATAATCTGCAATGTTATAATAATCCATATCCATATTATACAAATCGGTTTCTCCTGTAAAACTATTTGTGCCATTAAAAGCATTTGTATCTGGATTTAATGGTGGATTGCCTATTAATACTCCATTAATTCGCAACGATTCATTCACGGCTAATGCGCTATCTCCTTCCCAAGCTAAGAAACCTATTTTTGCTCTAGCGGTATCAATAACTTCTAAATCATCTAATTGAATGGTAATATTGTCTGGCACACTTTGCATACCATCATATATGT
>WFMU01000376.1 GCA_015488935.1 Flavobacteriaceae bacterium
CATTAAATACACATCATATTATTAATGAAAATGATATTTTATACTGTAAATCTGAAGGTATGTACACCACATTTTATTTAAATAATAAGGTAGAAATTATGATATCAAAACCATTAAAAGCAGCCGAAGAACTGTTGAGTAAATCTATCTTTTTAAAATGCCACCAATCCTATATTGTAAACAAAAATTATATTGTAAAATACATTACAGAAGGGTTTTTAATTCTAAAAAATAATAGAAAAATACCAATTGCTCATCGGCGAAAAGAATTTGTATTAAATAGCATTGATTAATTAAATATAAAGAGTTTCCTTACGAAAATAAATTAATAACAGTCACTTTTAAAGTAGCAACACGCAATAGTATTAAATAATATATATTCGTTTGTCAAAACTATAATCATATAATTATGAAAAAAGCATTCTCATTATTTTTAATCGTATTAATTTTTTCTTGTAACAACAATAACTCTCTCGATAATATAGAGCAAATTTCGTTCGAAAAAAGTGTGCAGAATACATCTGCTCATAAGAATCTAAATAAATCTTTAAAACTAATAGGTTACCTTACAGGAAGAGCCATACTAAACAATGTTAATGCAAAAATATTTCTTGAAGATTTAGCACAAAATTCCAACGATAATACGGTAAATTTTAACACAATAATTAATGCTAATAACGACTTTAGCAATGCTTTTTATAACGAATTTAATACTTATGTAACAGGAATTGAACAAACAGATGGACATAATAGACCCAGACCACTTATTAGAATTGATACCGATTTTGTAACAGGAATTATGAATCCTAATTTTAATCAAGACCCAAACTCAGATTTAAATTCAGATTCTAATTCTGAAGGATACCAGTTTTTTATGCAAATTATTAATCAAAATAATATTGAATTATACTTTCCAAGGCCACTAATTTTAGAAGATTTAAACAACACTTATTTTACAGAACATTTATTTGTAACCCAACACCCTCTTTTAGAAGAATTTCCTATAGGAGTTAATTTGTGGCAAAATTTTGAAACAGGAGAAAATTCTGGTGAATTTTTACTTTTCGACAATACACTTTTAGATAGAACAAGAGCTAATATTATTGTTGTACGACCAAGTAGAAATAGAGAATTTCCTTACGAAAATTATCCTATCGACTTTGAAAGATTTTACAATACCAATTAAAAATAAAGCTAATTGAGAAGCAAAATACATTATAAACTAGCATTGTTAAGATAGACCATTCCAGCCTTGTGCAGTCAATTCAATTTTTTGATTTGCACGAGTAACCAAATGTACGCCTTCACTTTTTGGAGTAATATGTCCGATAACTGTTAAATTAGGATTTCCTTTAATTTTACTATAATCGGTTTGTGCAATAGTAAAAAGTAATTCATAATCCTCACCACCATTTAATGCAACTGTGGTACTATTGAGGTTAAACTCCTCACTTGTAGAAATTACTTCTTGACTTAAAGGTATTTTACTTTCATACAAATTACAACCAACATCAGATTGCTTACAAATATGTAAAATTTCGGAAGACAAACCATCCGAAATATCAATCATTGCTGTAGGTTTTACATCGAGAGCCTCTAATAAAGTAACAATATCTTTTCGTGCTTCAGGTTTTAGTTGTCGCTCTACTAAATAAGTATATTTATCTAATTCTGGTTGTGCATTCGGATTTGCTTTAAAAACCTGCTTCTCACGTTCTAAAACTTGCAAACCGAGATAAGCAGCACCTAAATCGCCTGTTACAACCAATAAATCATTCGGTTTTGCTCCATTGCGATATGCAATAGCATCTTTTTTAACTTCGCCAATAGCAGTAACACTAATTAGCAAACCCGTAGTAGAAGAAGTAGTATCTCCACCAACTAAATCTACATTATAAGTTTTACAAGCAAGATGAATTCCCGAATATAACGCCTCAATAGCTTCTAATGGAAATCGATTAGAAACTGCAATAGAAACCGTTATTTGTGTAGCCATACCATTCATAGCATATACATCTGATAAATTTACCATTACAGCCTTGTAACCCAAATGTTTTAGAGGAACATAAGTCAAGTCAAAATGCACCCCTTCAACCAGTAAATCTGTAGTAAGTAAAATATGTTTTTTACTATTTAAAACAGCAGCATCATCGCCCACACCTTTAACTGTAGATTGGTGTTTTAGTTGTATAGAATTGGTTAAATAATCTATTAAACCAAACTCTCCTAAACTCGCTAAATCTGTCTTTGCATTATTTTTATTTTCTAACATCTTACAAAGATAAAACAATGTTTGTAAAGCAGCTATTTGTTATAAAAAAAAGACCACTTTATTTTTAAATCCCTAATTTGTTAATAAACAGATAATCTGTAACCTAAATTACTTAAAACTGTAACGAATAGTTTTATCTTTGCACAAATTACTACTAATGGATGATATGCTATTTTACGATAGATTGCAATTTGCATTTACTATCACGTTTCACTATATATTTCCACAATTAACCATGGGATTGTCGCTAATAATTGTCTATTTTAAATGGCAATTTTTACGAAGTAAAATAGAGAAGTATAACCATGCAGCTAAATTCTTTATGAAAATTTTTGCTATCAATTTTACCATGGGTGTAGTAACAGGTATTCCTATGGAATTTCAATTTGGAACAAATTGGGCAAAATTTTCAGAACTAACAGGTAGTATTATCGGACAAACTTTAGCAATGGAAGGCATGTTCTCCTTCTTTTTAGAATCCTCTTTTTTAGCACTCTTTATTTTTGGTGAAAAACTAATGGGACAAAAATTACATTTTCTTACAGGATTTTTAGTCTTTTTAGGCTCTTGGGCAAGTGGCTATTTTATTTTAGCAACCAATGCATGGATGCAGCACCCTGTTGGATACGAAATTTTAGATAACGGAAAATTTGTATTAGAAAACTTCTCCGAACTATTTAAAAACCCATGGTTAATTCCAGCATTTTTACACAATCAAGTAGCTTCATTAGTAACCTCATCATTTGTTGTAGCAAGTATTGGAGCATTTTATATCTTACGAAAAAAGAATTTAGAATATGGTCAATTATTTTTAAAAACAGGAGTTGTTTTTGGCGTAGTTTCTAGTATTTTAATTGTATTCCCAACAGGAGATTGGAACGCTAAAAATGTTGCCAAATACCAACCAGCAGCATTTGCTGCAATGGAGGGAATTTTTGAAACCGAAACTACAGGTTCAGAAATTGTACTCGTAGGACAACCAAATATGGTTGAAAAAAAATTAGACAATAAAATAGCCGTTCCAAATGTACTTAGTTTTTTAACATATCAAGATTGGAACAAGCAAATTTTAGGAATGGATAAATTCAAAAAAGAAGAATTACCAACAAACATTCCTGCATTATACTATGCCTATCATATCATGGTTGGTTTAGGAACCGTTTTTATAGGTATTATGAGTTTAGCAGCATTCTTTTTATGGCGAAAAAAATTATACCGTCTTAAACCATTACTTTGGACTATTATGTTTTTAGTACCCTTTCCATATATTGCAAATATAACAGGTTGGTATGTTGCAGAATTAGGCAGACAACCATACCTAGTATATAAACTATTAAAAACAACCGAAGGCGTATCGCCAACCGTATCCTCTGGAAATACTTTATTTACCTTATTAGGATTTGTAGCATTATATATGCTATTAGGATTATTATTTTTAGTATTAGTGGGTAAAACCATCCACCAAGGACCAAAACACAAAACACATTAATTATGGAAATATTTTGGTATATTATCATAGCAGTAGTCTTAATCGCATTTTTTATACTAGATGGTTACGACTTTGGCGCAGGAATTATCCACCTTTTCTTTGCAAAAAAAGAAGAAGATAAAGAAGTAATTACAAAATCTGCAGGTTTGTTTTGGGATTCTAACGAAGTATGGCTAGTAGCAGCTGGAGGAATGCTTTTTATGGCATTTCCAACATTTTATGCCTCCGTTTTTAGTGGGTTTTATTTACCCTTAATTATTGTTTTATGGCTCATTGTTTTTAGAGCTATCGGTTTAGAATTTCGAGGGCAATTTAACTATCAAATGTGGAAAGATATTTGGGATAAATCCTTTGGTATTTCTAGCCTATTATTAGCCCTATTTTTTGGAATTGCTTTAGGTAATAT
Source organism: Flavobacteriaceae bacterium (assembly GCA_015488935.1). Lineage (GTDB taxonomy): Bacteria > Bacteroidota > Bacteroidia > Flavobacteriales > Flavobacteriaceae > S010-17. Next base: position 4,168 of record WFMU01000376.1, read on the forward strand.
AGCACGTGGTGTCAATTTAGGTGGCGTAGAAAATGGCACATCTACTTACGAAGCACATTTTTTCTTCTTGCCTTTGTGGAATAGTAGCTTTAGTCCATTAGCCGAAAATCCAGGAGTTATCGATTGGTTTACCATTATTATCGGATTAATTGCAGTAATTACACTAGCAATACACGGAGCCAATTGGATTATTTTAAAAACCAATGCAAGTATAATCGAACAATTAAAATCAATTATTTTTAAACTAAATACCACTTTGTTAATTTTAACCATTTTTTCTTTAATTGTATGGGAAATAGTAAATCCAAACGCTTTAGATAATTTTGTGAAAAAACCCTATTTAATTGTATTTCCAATACTATATTTAACAGGAATAACAGGACTCTTTTTTGTTAAAAAATTTAAAAAAGAAACAACAAGTTTTCTATTTTCCTCTTTGGTAATTTTTGGAGGTATTAGTTCCTCATTAGCCTCTATGTTTCCTGCAATTTTACCTTCATCTAATAATATAAACCCATCATTAACCATATACAATACAACAACAAATGCATACGGATTATCGGTGGCTTCTTATTGGGGAATTGTTGGACTTATACTTATTGTTTTTTACGGAATTATTCAAAAAAGACTACGAAAAGGAAAAATTGACCAAATGGATTACGGACATTAAACCAACTCTATTATGACAGATACATTAATTGCATTAATTAGTATTTTTGTAGGAATTATAGGTGCAAATTTAGTCCAGTTTATTACAAAAGAATACAGTTTTGATATGGTTGGAAACTCCATAGCTGGAGTGTTTGGTAGTATTTTTTTAATTAAATCTTTTGGTAGATTAGGATTTAATCCAACCCACATTATGGCATCTGGAAAAGTAAACATTTTCCTGTTTTCTATTAACATGTTTGTTTCTTTCCTTGGCGGATTTGTAGCTGTGATTTTAATAAAAAAATTAGCTTTTAAAATGAATTCCCTTAAAAAAAAGGAAGAAAACCCTTATACTTAGATTATCAATAGTTTGTACTTTTGATGTGTTACGATATCTATGTTAACAAGATAACCAAACATATCGTTGTATTTGAGTAGTTATTAATAAATAAAATTAATTGATATGTATTTTGTTTTTTAATTATTCAGTACATTTGCATACGAATAGCAATAATGTTATTTCAAAAAAAGAATACTAATTTCTTTAGAGGAAGAATTTGACTGATTGCAACCTCCATAAAAAACGCTAAAATAGTGTAGAAACCTACCGTTTTAATTGCAATCTAAGACTTCTAATAAAGGTAATATATATAAATATGTCTTACTTATTTACATCAGAATCTGTTTCTGAGGGACACCCAGACAAAGTATCTGACCAAATTTCAGATGCATTAATTGATAATTTTTTAGCGTTCGACCCAGAATCTAAAGTTGCTTGTGAAACCCTTGTTACCACAGGTCAAGTAGTTTTGGCAGGAGAAGTAAAATCAAATACCTATTTAGATGTACAAAAAATAGCTAGAGATGTTATTAATAAAATTGGTTATACCAAAAGTGAATATATGTTTGATGGAAACTCATGTGGTGTATTCTCATCTATCCATGAACAATCGGCAGATATAAACCAAGGAGTAGAACGTGCAGATAAAGAAAATCAAGGAGCAGGAGACCAAGGAATGATGTTTGGTTATGCAACAGATGAAACCGCAAACTACATGCCTTTGGCTTTAGATTTATCACATTTAATTCTAATTGAATTGGCTGCATTGCGAAGAGAAAATAACGAAATTAAATATCTTCGTCCAGATGCAAAATCACAAGTTACTATCGAATATTCAGATGAAAATATTCCTGTACGTATAGATACCATCGTTGTTTCTACACAGCACGATGATTTTATTAAAGATGTAGATAAGCAAAAAGCAGACAAAGCAATGCTTACAAAAATAAAATCGGATATTATTAATATTTTAATTCCACGAGTTATTGCTAAATTACCAGCAAAAACACAAAAGTTGTTTAATGAGCAAATTACCTATCATATTAATCCAACAGGAACTTTTGTTATTGGTGGACCACACGGAGATACAGGTCTTACTGGCAGAAAAATTATTGTAGATACTTATGGTGGTAAAGGAGCACATGGTGGAGGTGCATTTTCTGGAAAAGACCCAAGTAAAGTAGATCGTTCTGGTGCTTATGCAACAAGGCATATTGCAAAAAATTTAGTAGCTTCTGGTTTGTGTAAAGAGGTTTTAGTACAAGTTTCTTATGCTATTGGTGTAGCAAAACCTACAAGTATTAATGTAGATACCTATGGTACAGCAACTATTGATATGACAGATGGAGAAATCAGTAAAATTGTTGAAACTATTTTTGATATGCGCCCCTATTTTATTGAGAAACGACTAAAATTACGAAATCCAATTTATCTAGAAACTGCTGCTTATGGACACATGGGAAGAACTCCAGAAATAAAAACAGTCCGTTTTGTTTCTCCAGATGGTAGTGTAGTAGAAAAAGAAGTGGAAACTTTTACGTGGGAAAAATTAGATTTTGTAGATAAGGTAAAAGAAGCTTTTGGTATTTAAAAAATAATGCTTCTTAGATACTTTAAAATTTAAAGGTACTATAA
>WFMU01000377.1 GCA_015488935.1 Flavobacteriaceae bacterium
ATGTTGTAAATGCAGTTAAAAACGTGATGTATAGATAAATATATTATAAAAACCGACTGTAAAATTCCTTTCATACTAAAATATATGGAAGGAATTTTACAATTAAAAGTAAAAATGGAACAGTTTGTGATACAACTATTCTTACAAATTAGCTTAAAAAAGCAAAAGTATATGAGAAAATTAATATTATTAGTACTTTCAGTTTTGTATATAAGTATATTATCTGCACAAACTAAAGTTAAAGGAATTGTTTTAGATGAGCAAAATGAACCAATAGCATTTGCAAATATTATCTTTAAAAATTCTACAAAAGGGACAACTTCAGATGAAAATGGAAAATTTTATTTAGAATCAAAAAAAACCTATCCAGAATTAGAAGTTTCTTTTCTAGGGTTCGAATCTAAACGAATTAAATTAAAAGCAGTTAATTACGATTTAAAAATAGTTTTAAAAGAATCTGGTGCAGACTTAAAAGAAGTTGTAATCTATACCGGAAAAGTAAAGCGAAAAGGAAACCCAGCTATTGCTATTCTTAAGAAAATGTGGAAAAAAAAGCGTAGAAATGGTATCTATTTGTACAAACAATACCAGTATGATAAATACGAAAAAATAGAATTCGATATTAATAATATTGATGAAAAATTTAAAAAAATAAAAATGTTTAAAGGCATGGAATTTATTTTCGATAAAGTAGATACATCCAATATAACAGGAAAGACCTATTTGCCATTTTTTATCAACGAATCGATCTATAAAATATATGGAAAAAATACATTTCCAACCAAAGAAAGAGAAGAACTAATTGCAAATAAAAATTCAGGATTCGAAAATAACCAAAATATAAATGAATTTTTAAAACAATTATATGCAGACTATAATGTGTATGATAATTACATTCGAATTTTTGATAAAAGTTTTACCAGCCCAATTGCTAAAACAGGTCCTTTTGTATATAATTATGTATTAACAGATAGTGCATTTATAGATAATAAATGGTGCTATAATATTGTTTTTTATCCAAGAAGAAAAAACGAGCTAACATTTAAAGGAGATTTTTGGGTGAATGATACCACCTTTGCCATTAAAAAAATTCAAATGAATGCCACACGAAGTGCCAATATAAATTGGGTAAAAGAAATATATATAGAACAAGAATTTGAAGTGGTAAGTGATTCGGTATTTTTAATGAAAAGAGACCACATGATGTCCGATTTTTCCTTAAACAAAAAAGACAAATCAAAAGGTATTTACGGAAGAAGAACTACCATGTATAACAATTATAAATTTGATATTGAAAAAGAAGATGGATTTTATAGCAAAAGAGCGGCATCAGATTACGATGAATCTATCTATAACCAATCCAAAGATTTTTGGAAAGAAAAAAGAATGGAAAAATTAAGCGATGATGAAGATGGTATCTATAAAATGTTAGATACCTTAAAAACAAATAAAAGATTTAAAGCACTATATAGTATTACAGAAACCTTAGCATCTGGTTATTGGCAATTTATACCAGGATTTGATTACGGTCCAATTTATTCAACCTTTGGAAAAAATGATGTTGAAGGATTGCGACTTCGAATTGGAGGAAGAAGTTATCATAATCAATCCGATAAAGTTAGAGTAAATGGATTTTTAGCTTATGGTTTAGGAGACAAAAAATTTAAATATGGTATTGGTGCAAGATGGCTAATTGATCCAAAAAGCAGATTGACAATTTCTGCTGCAAACCGAAAAGATATTGAGCAAACAGGAGTTAGTTTAACTACATCAAACAATGCGTTAGACCGCAGTTTTGCCTCGGCATCCCTATTCTCTAGAGGAGATAATTTTAGACTAACAAAATTAAATATTAGTAATTTCGGAATAGGATTTTCGCCAGTAAAAAATCTAAATATAAGAGCAGGTTTAACCTACAAAACCCTAGAATCTGCTGCACCAGATAAATTTAATATTAATTATAAAGATGCAAATGGAAATATCCAATCCAATATAAAACAAACCGAAGTTGACCTTGTAGTGAAATATACACCACATAAACGAAGTGGTGGATTTGGTGTTGACCAATATACGTTAAATGCAGGACGTTATCCCATATTTTATTTAAGCTATACCAAAGGTTTAAAAAATGCAAATAGCGATTTTAACTTTCATAAATTACAGTTTTATTACAAGCAACGTGTTCAGGTTGGTGGTGTAGGTAAATTAAAATACGTACTAGAAGTAGGAAAAACTTTTAATGATGTACCACTTTCGTTACTCGATGTGGTGCCAGGTAACCAATCACCATTTATGGCTGCGAGAACCTTTGATTTATTAGATTATTACGAGTTTGTAACCGACCAATACGCATCTATACATCTAGATCATAATTTTAATGGAAGAATTTTTTCTAAAATACCATTAATACGTAAACTAAATTTAAGAGCTGTAGTTGGTGGTAGAGCTGTAATAGGTTCTGTTTCCGATAGTAATAAGCAAATTAACGCATCGTCTTTTGTATATAGAGCACCAGAACAAGTGTATTGGGAATACCATGCAGGTGTAGATAATATATTTAAATTTTTACGTGTTGATTTCGTCTTTAGAGGAAGTCACCGCGATTTACCAGAAGCAACCAATTTTGCTATTAAAGGAGGAATTAATTTTTATTTTTAGGCAATTCGTTTTACCAAACCATCACTTAACCGATACTGTTGTTTGCTCTCTTTACAAACAGCAAAACCAGTAGTATCAAAGTGTAAACGATGGCCATATTCGCTAACCCAACCAATTTGTTTGGATGGATTACCAACAACCAAAGCATACGGAAGTACCTCTTTGGTAACCACAGCACCAGCACCAATAAGCGCATATTTGCCAATAGTATTACCGCAAATAATGGTAGCATTAGCACCAATACTAGCACCTTTTTTAACCAAAGTTTGTTGGTATTCGCTTTTGCGAATAACAGCACTCCTCGGATTAACAATATTGGTAAAAACCATCGAAGGACCTAAAAACACATCATCTTCGCAAATAACACCAGTATAGATAGAAACATTATTTTGCACTTTTACATTATTACCCAAAACAACATTTGGAGAAACTACCACATTTTGTCCAAGATTACAACCTTTTCCCAAAGTACAATTAGACATTATATGACTAAAATGCCAGATTTTTGTACCATCACCAATGTTACAATCCGAATCAATAACAGCAGTTTCGTGTGCAAAATAATTTCTATTCATTGTATATTATTATAATTTTATTTTTTATAAATCCTCAAATTATCAATAACCACCAGCATTCTCTTTACCTAAAAATATTTTTAAGGCAGAAGAAGTACCAATTCTGCTAACGCCCATATTAATCATTTTAACCGCATCATTGTAACTACGAACACCACCAGCAGCTTTTGCAGATAAGGGTTTCGAATTTTCAACAATTAATTTCATTGCTTCAAAAGTTGCACCAGCAGGTTTGCCATTTGTAGGTTTATAAAAACCAGTAGATGATTTTACAAAAACTCTTTTTGCTTGTTCTTCTTTAAAGTTTGCAAGAACAACATCTCTAATTAGTTTAGAAATAGCAACAATTTGCGCATCGTTTAGAGCAGCAACCTCAATAATCCATTTTACAATTTTATGGTGGTGTAGGCCAAGTTCGGTACCTTTTAAAACTTCATCTTTCACCAATTCAATATCACCATCTTTAAAAGCTTCGTAGTTAATTACAAAGTCCAAATCATCGGCACCATCATCAATGGCTTTTTTGGCTTCAATAAGTTTTTTTGAAATAGGGTTTGTACCTTCGTGAAAACCGATTACAGTACCAACAGTAACCTTACTATTAGCATTGGCAATTCTTTTTTTTGCGAGGCTCACATATTCTGGCCTAATCATTACTAAAACAAAATTGTTTGCAATAGCTTCGTCAATTAGAGAAATAACATTTTGTTCTGTTTCTTGTTGACTTATATTTGCTTGTTCTGCCGTTTTTAGATAAGTTGAATCTAAGTATTTATTGATTTCCATTAAAAAATATTAAAATATTAAAACACAAAGAT
>WFMU01000378.1 GCA_015488935.1 Flavobacteriaceae bacterium
TTATAGATATGAGCAAAGTGGTGAATTACACGGTTTAACAAGAGTACGTTGTTTTACACAAGACGATGCGCATATTTTCTGTACTCCAGAACAATTAGATAGCGAATTTAAAAATGTAATCGACTTGGTGCTTTATGTATTTAGTGCTTTAGGTTTTGAAGATTTTACAGCACAAATTTCGTTGCGTGATCCTGATAATAAAGAAAAATACATTGGTTCTGATGAAAATTGGGCTAAAGCCGAAAGTGCTATTATGAAAGCAGCCAAAGAAAAAGGTTTAAATACGGTGGTTGAATATGGAGAAGCTGCTTTTTATGGACCAAAATTAGACTTTATGGTAAAAGATGTTTTAGGCAGAAGTTGGCAATTAGGAACAATTCAAGTGGATTACAATTTACCAGAACGATTTGAATTATCGTATAAAGGATCTGACAACCAATTGCACAGACCTGTAATGATACATCGTGCGCCTTTTGGTTCTATGGAACGTTTTATTGCGATACTTTTAGAACATACAGGAGGAAATTTCCCACTTTGGTTGATGCCTGAACAGGTAATTTTACTACCAATTAGCGAGAAATATGAAAAATACACGAAAAAAGTTTTAAATCTCCTAGAAAATTACGAAATTCGCGCCCTCGTAGATGATAGAAATGAAAAAGTAGGTAGAAAAATACGAGATGCTGAAATGAGTAAAATTCCGTATATGATTATTATCGGAGAGAAAGAAGCTGCAGAAAGAACTATTTCAGTTAGAAAACATAGTGAAGGAGATATGGGAACATTTAGCGTTGAAGCTTTTGCCCAAATTATTAATGAAGAAGTAAATAAATCAATAAAAGAATTTTAGTAACAGCTTAACAGCAATTAAATTATAAAGCCATAGCAATACGTAGAAAAAGAGGAAGAAGAGGTCCTGGAAGAGTTTTTAAAGAAGACAAACACAGAATTAACGGTAAGATTATTCGTACACCAGAGGTGCGTCTTGTTGGAGATAATGTAGAAGTTGGAGTTTACCTTATAGCAAAAGCCAAAGAAATGGCTATTGAAATGGAATTAGACTTAGTAGAAATATCTCCAAAAGCAAATCCTCCTGTTTGTAAAATAATGGATTATAAAAAGTTTCTTTACGAAGATAAAAAACGTGAAAAAGCTTTAAAAGCAAAAACTACCAAGGTAGTTATTAAAGAAATTAGATTTGGACCACAGACTGATGACCATGATTATCAGTTTAAAATGAAACACGCTAAAAAATTCTTAACGGATGGTGCCAAATTAAAAGCATTTGTTTTCTTTAAGGGTAGATCAATTATCTTTAAAGAACAAGGTCAGATTTTATTGTTGCGTTTAGCACAAGATTTAGAAGACTTTGGTAAAGTAGAACAGATGCCTAGATTAGAAGGAAAACGTATGACAATGTACATTGCTCCTCTAAAGAAAAAATAAAGTAAGTAGTAATTAGAAATATATTAACATGCTTTAATTAGCATAAAAAAGGAAGAAAATGCCTAAACAAAAAACAAAATCTAGTGCCAAAAAACGATTTAAAGTTACTGGTTCTGGAAAATTAAAAAGAAAACACGCTTTTAAAAGTCATATTTTGACTAAAAAAAGTAAAAAAAGAAAGTTGAAATTACGTCATGATACATTAGTACATAAAGCCGACAAATCAAATATTAAAAATCAACTTTGTCTTAAATAAGACACCATTAATAAAGGAAATAATTAACCATGTGTTAGTGCTTTAAAAATAATAAATGTTCTAAGAACTGCCTATCACAAAAATAAATTTTAGAAATGCCAAGATCAGTAAATTCAGTAGCTAAAAGAGCTCGTAGAAAAAAAATATTAAAACAAGCAAAAGGATACTTTGGAAGACGTAAAAATGTTTACACTGTTGCAAAAAATGCAGTAGATAAAGCAATGGGTTACGCTTACAGAGATAGAAAAAACAACAAAAGAAACTTTAGAGGACTTTGGATTCAACGTATTAATGCTGGAGCTCGTTTACACGGAATGTCTTATTCTCAATTTATGGGAAAAGTAAAAGCTAATAACATTGATTTAAACAGAAAAGTCTTAGCAGATTTAGCTATGAATCATCCAGAAGCTTTTGAAGCAATCGTAAAAAAAGTAAAATAAGTCTTAATTAATTACTACTTAAAAAAAGCTACCTTTTGGTAGCTTTTTTTTTGAAATACCACTACTAGTTAACAATTTTCAAAACTAAACCACTATGGACTGGAAGTCTATAGGTTTGGTTAGCAGACTA
>WFMU01000379.1 GCA_015488935.1 Flavobacteriaceae bacterium
CTTCCATATTAACAGTATCTTTAATTTTACCGTTATCAACAAATTCTTGTAATTTATCTAAATTAATACCTAAGTATTCTTTACGGTTTATGTTAGTAAAACCAAATTTAGGCACACGTCTTTGTAAAGGCATTTGACCACCTTCAAACCCTACTTTTCTAGAATAACCAGAACGTGATTTCGCACCTTTATGTCCTCTAGCAGCAGTTCCACCTTTTCCAGATCCTTGACCTCTACCAATTCTTTTACTAGTTTTAACAGACCCTTTTGCAGGTCTTAAGTTATTTAATTGCATAACTATTATAAATATTAAGCTTCTTTTACAGAAACTAAGTGATTAACTGTATCTACCATTCCTAAAATCGCAGGTGAAGCATCATGCTCAACCTCTTGATTTAATTTTCTTAAACCTAAAGCTACCAAAGTTAATTTTTGATTTTTAGGCTTTCTTATAGCACTTTTTACTTGCTTTACTATTATTTTTTTCATCTTTTTATAATTAAATAAGATACTAATTATCCGTTAAAAACTTTATCTAAAGAAATACCTCTTTGTTTTGCAACAGTATTTGCATCTCTTAAATTTAATAAAGCATCAAAAGTTGCTTTTACAACATTATGTGGATTTGAAGATCCTTGAGATTTAGATAATACATCATGGACTCCAACAGACTCAAGTACGGCACGTACAGCTCCACCAGCAATAACTCCAGTACCATGAGATGCAGGTTTTAAGAAAACCTTTGCTCCACCAAATTTACCTTTTTGTTCGTGAGGTAATGATTGATTTAAAATTGGTATTCTTACTAAATTCTTTTTCGCATCTTCTATTGCTTTTGCAATTGCAGAAGCTACATCTTTAGATTTACCCATTCCATGACCTACAACACCTTCTCCATTACCAACAACAACAATTGCAGAAAAACCGAATGTTCTACCACCTTTTGTTACTTTAGTAACTCTATTAACACCAACTAAATGATCTTTAAGATCTAATCCACTTGGTTTTACTCTTTCTACGTTTAAATATTTTTTATACATCTGTTGAGTTTAAAATTTTAATCCACCTTCTCTAGCTCCTTCAGCTAAAGCTTTAATTCTACCATGGTATAATAATCCGTTTCTATCAAAAGAACAAGTTTCAATACCAGCTTTTAAAGCTTTTTCAGCAACTAATTTACCTACTTGTTTTGCTATATCAGATTTTGCTCCTTTAGAATCTATCTCTTTAGATCTAGAAGAAACAGCTACTAAAGTTACAGCGTTTACATCATCAATCATTTGAGCTGTAATTTCTTTGTTACTTCTAAAAACTGATAATCTAGGTCTTGTAGCAGTTCCAGAAACATTTTTTCTAATTCTCTTTTTTATACGTAATCTACGTTCTAGCTTAGTTAATGCCATTTTTTTTGTTTTTAGCTATTATGCTGTTTTACCAGCTTTTCTTCTTAATTCTTCTCCTACAAATTTAATTCCTTTACCTTTATATGGTTCTGGTTTACACATTGAACGTATTTTTGCAGCAACTTGACCTACTAACTGTTTATCAAATGAAGTTAATTTTACAATCGGATTTTTTCCTTTTGCAGATATTGTTTCAATTTTAACTTCTGGAGCAATTGACATTACTACGGTATGAGAGTAACCAATAGCTAAATCTAAAATTTGCCCTTGGTTAGAAGCTCTGTAACCAACTCCTACTAATTCTAATTCTTTAGTCCAACCTTTAGCTACACCTTCAATCATATTAAATAATAATGATCTGTATAAACCGTGTTTTGCTTTGTGGTTTTTAGTTTCTGAAGGTCTTGTTAAAGTAATTACACCATCTTTCATTGTAATTCCTATCTCACTAAATTGTTGAGTTAACTCACCTAATTTTCCTTTAACAGTTACAATATCACCTTTGATATCTACAGTAACGCCGTCTGGAATTGTTATTGGATTATTTCCTATTCTTGACATCTTAAATACTTTTTTAGTGAACGTAACATAAAACTTCTCCACCTACATTTTCTTGACGCGCTTTTTTGTTTGTCATTACTCCTTTAGATGTAGAAACGATTGCAATACCTAAACCATTTAATACTCTTGGCATTTCTTTAGTGTTTACATATTTACGTAAACCTGGTTTACTTACACGTTCTAATTTTTTAATAACTGATTGTTTTGTAGCTTTATCATATTTTAAAGCTATCTTGATAGTACCTTGAACAGTAGTATCTTCAAATTTATAACTTAAGATAAAACCTTGGTCAAAAAGTATCTTAGTCATTTCTTTTTTTAAATTAGAAGCAGGAATTTCAACTACTCTATGACCAGCTGCAGCTGCATTTCTAATTCTTGTTAGGTAATCTGATATTGGATCTGTTAACATTATATTTATTTTTCGGAAGTGGTTTTTAGTTAAAACTAAACCTAAATCCATTAGTATTCTTTTAATTAAACTTACGAATTATAAACGTAAGTATTTTGATAGTTCTGAAAAATCAGAAAATTGCTACCAACTTGCTTTTCTTACACCAGGTATTAACCCTTTATTTGCCATTTCTCTAAAAGTAACACGGTTAATTCCAAACTGACGCATATATCCTTTTGGTCTTCCTGTTAATTTACAACGATTGTGCATACGAATAGGAGATGCATTCTTAGGTAGTTTTTGTAAACCTTCCCAATCACCAGCTTCTTTTAATGCTTTTCTTTTAGCAGCATATTTAGCTACAGTTTTTGCTCTTTTAACTTCACGAGCTTTCATTGATTCTTTTGCCATCTCTTAGTTCTTTTTAAAAGGTAAACCTAATTCGTGTAATAATGATTTTGCTTCTTTATCGGTATTTGCAGTGGTTACAAAAGTGATATCCATTCCTGATATTTTATTGATTTTATCAATGTTTATTTCAGGAAAAATAATTTGTTCTGTAATACCTAAAGTGTAATTTCCTCTACCGTCAAAACCAGTTGCTTTTATTCCTTTAAAATCACGAACTCGTGGTAAAGATGCAGTAACTAATCTGTCTAAAAATTCATACATTTTAGTTCCACGTAAAGTTACTTTAGCACCAATTGGCATTCCTTTACGTAATTTAAAAGCAGCAATATCTTTTTTAGATATTGTAGCTAAAGCTTTTTGACCAGTAATCATAGCCAATTCATCAACAGCATATTCTATCAATTTTTTATCAGCAATAGCTGCTCCAACTCCTTTACTAACAACTATTTTTGTTAACTTAGGGATTTGCATTACATTTTTATAACCAAACTCTTCTTTCAAAGCAGTTTTAATACGATTATTATAATCTTCTTTAAGTCTTGGTTGCATCATAACTTATATAGCTTTATTAGTTTTCTTTGAAAAACGCACTTTTTTATCTCCATCGAAACGGAACCCAACTTTAGTAGTTGTTCCATTTTCAACTAACATTAAGTTAGATAAATGAATTGGTGCTTCAAATTTATTAATACCTCCTTGTGGATTTTGTGCGCTTGGTTTAACATGTTTTGAAATCATGTTTACACCTTCAACGATAGCTCTATAGTCTTTAGTAACTATTTTCAAAATCTTACCTTCTGAGCCTTTATTGGCTCCAGCAATAACTTTTACTAAGTCTCCTGTTTTTAATTTAATTTTCATAATTCTAATTAAAATATTTTTAAAGTACTTCAGGAGCTAATGATACAATTTTCATGAATTGTTTATCACGAAGCTCTCTTGCTACTGGTCCGAAAACACGAGTACCTTTCATTTCACCAGAAGTTGAATCTAATAACACACATGCATTATCATCAAATCTAATGTAAGAACCGTCTTTACGTCTAATTTCTTTCTTAACTCTAACAACTACCGCTTTAGATACTTGTCCTTTTTTTACTGTACCATTTGGAGTAGATTGTTTTATTGAAACAACAATTTTATCTCCAATAGAAGCATAACGCTTTTTAGTACCACCTAGCACTCTAATTACCATTACCTCTTTAGCTCCAGTATTATCGGCTACTTTTAATCTTGATTCTTGCTGTAACATATTATTTAGCTCTTTCTAAAATTTCTACTAATCTCCAACGTTTTGTTTTACTAAGCGGACGAGTTTCCATAATTTTTACAGTGTCGCCAATGTTGCATTCATTTTTGTCGTCATGTGCAACATACTTC
>WFMU01000380.1 GCA_015488935.1 Flavobacteriaceae bacterium
CAATTGATTTATGTTTTTTATTCCAAAAAATATATTATATTTGAATATTCGTAATGAGCTCATAATTAATTAATTGCGAATTTACAAATTATTAACTAAAATACACATTATGAAAAAAATCAAATTTATTGCAATGTTATTCATTGCTACGCTAGTATTCGTCTCATGCCAAAATGAAGACGTAACAGAAACAGAAGCAGTATCTACTCAAAAATATCCAGAGATTGCTTCCAAACTTCAAAAAATGCATTTTAGTGCAGAAGGATTAGAGATTGTAGATTTAGAATTACCAGATGGCACTAAACAAAAAAGGTTTAAAGTAGAAGGAGATATGATTTTTAGTAAAGAACAAATTGAAAATGCCAAAGTATTTACCGATGTAAAACAATATCGTGCATCTACAATAGTAAGAGTACCATGGTGGGGAGGAATTAGAGTATTAAAAATTATAGGTTATACTGGAGGACGAAATGCCTTATCCAGTAAAGAGAGAGTAGCCTTAAGATGGGCAGTTAATAACTATAATGCTTTAAACTTAAGAATAAAGTTTGCTTTAACTTACGGCACAAATTATGGACCACAAGATATTGTTGTTTATAGAAGACCTAATTTCGGAGTAGGAGGAAGAAGTGGTTTCCCTTTTAATGGAAACCCTTATAAATGGGTTTCGGTTTGGGGATTAAGTGCTTATAGTTACAATTATTGCGAATGTGTATTTACACATCTAATAGGTCATACTATAGGAATGCACCATACAAATCCTGGTGTTGTATCTTGTAATGGTTTTTCTACGTCAACTTTAGGAGCAATTCATATTCCAGGAACTCCTGTAGGAGCAGACCCAAATTCTGTTTTTAATGCATGTTGCCCAATAAGTACCACTGGTGAATTTAGCTATTATGATAAAGTAGCATTAAATTTTCTGTATTAGATTATAATCATTAGAATTCTGTAACGAATTCTGTTTATAGAAAGCAAATAAATGGTGATATTTAAAAATATTTTCTAAAAAAAGATTACCATTTGTTTGTTTTCTTATTGTTTTGATAAATTTTTCTGTATTCTTTTTTAATCATTGAGTATAGGTTTAAATATCCTAAAAAATTATCTCAATTTGGTTTTTTAAGAAAAGTTCTTTTTGTTTTTCGATGCTTTTTTACTACCTCTATACATTTCATATTTTACAAATCTACATTCTAAACTACCATTGTATAATTGTATTTTTTTAGAAGTTCTAAGTCCCACTTTTTTTAATCCATGTTGAAAATCCGAAGTTATTAACCATGCATCTACACCTTCGTAGCCTTGTTTTAAAGTATCGCCAATTTTCCCATAAAATACAGGTATATCTACTTGTAATCTTTCTCCATAAGGAGGATTAAATAATACAATAGTTTTTCCATCTAATGGATTGCTACTTTTAAAAAAATCTTGATTTTCTATAGAAATAAATTCCGATAAGTCGGCATTTTTTATATTATCTTTTGCTTTTCTAATAGCGCTAGGAGCTTTATCAAAACCAATAATTTTTGTATGAGTTTCTCTAATTTTTTGGATTAATGAATCTTGTATTTTATTAAATAAATCGGCATCAAAATCGCTCCATTTTTCGAAAGCAAATTCACTTCTATTCAAATTTGGAGGTACATTAACTGCAATCATTGCGGCCTCTATTAATATGGTACCACTTCCACACATTGGGTCTAATAAATTTTGAGTACCATCGTAACCAGAAAGCAAAACTAAACCTGCCGCTAATGCTTCATTTATTGGAGCAATATTTGTTGCAGCTCTATATCCTCTTTTGTGTAATGATTCTCCCGAACTATCAAAAGATACAGTACAAGTATCATTTTGAATATGAATATTAATTGCTAAATCTGGATGTTTTAAATCAATGCTAGGTCTAGCATCATACCGATCTCTAAAATAATCTACAATAGCATCTTTTGTTTTTAAAGATACGTAATGCGAATGTGTGAATTTTGAAGAACTTACCGTAGAATTTACAGCAAATGTTTTGTCTGTATATAAAAAATCTTCCCAATGGATACGTTGTATTTGCTTATATAAATCATGTTCATCTCGTACTTTAAAACTTTTGTATGGTTTTAATATTCGTATGGCTGTACGCAATGCCATGTTTGCTTTATACATAAAACCTGTATCTCCTTCAAAGGTTACATTTCTTATTCCTTCTTTTACATGCATTGCGCCTAAGTTTCGCAATTCCTTTGCTAATATAGGTTCTAAACCATGCATGGTTTTGGCAAGCATTTTAAAATTATTATTCATTTTGCAAAGCTAATTAATTAATCTAAAAAAGATAAAATTACAAATCTTTATTAATTTAAATTATAACGAAATTCCTTTTCATCTAATTCTTTTAAAAACTCGTTGGTAATATGCACTTTTTTAGTACGACTTGGCATTTGTAATTTTAACTTTTTTGCTCTATCATACACAATAAAATTTAAATTATGCTTCCCTACATTTTTTAGTACTAACTCTTCTATAGTTTCTATTTTTTTGCTGTCTAATGTATCTATATCGATATGTAAAGTAATTTTTTTCGCCATTTTTGTTAATACATCTTGCAACATTTGTACAGAATTGTAGCTAATTCTAGGTTGTCCTTCGTTCCATCCTCGCTGAATGGCTGTTTTTATGTATAAAAAGGCATTTGGTATTAAAAAGTGTTTAAATTTTAGATAGTCTTCGCCAAAAATGCGAAATTCATACGATTCGTTATAATCTTCTAGTACAAAACTTGCCCAACCTTTTCCGCTTTTTGCAATGCGATGTTGTACGTTAGATATTATTCCTCCAAAGGTAAGTTCTCTTCCTATTAATGCGTCTAAATTTTTAAAGTGACTTAAATTGGCATTACAAAAATATTTTAGTTCTGTTTTGTAATCGTCTAATGGATGTCCAGAAATATACATACCAATAGCTTCTTTTTCTTTAGATAATTTTTCCATGATATTCCATGGTTCACATAGTGGAATTATTGGCTCGTCAAATTGTACAACACTAGTTTCGCCAAACATAGAGATTTGAGCAGAATTTTTATTTTCTTGATATTTATTTCCAAAGCGAATGGCTTTATCTAAAATAGTCAATCCTTTTTCATCAACAGCATAATATTGTGACCTATTTATATTGCCAAAACTGTCAAATCCACCAGAAATTGCCAATCCATCAAATGCTTTTTTACTTGCGGCTCTTAAATCTACTCTCTTTGCCATATCAAAAATAGATTTAAACGGACCGTTTTCTTTTCTTTCTTTAATGATTGCTTCTACAGCTTTTTCTCCCATTCCTTTAATTGCGCCCATTCCAAAGCGAATTGCTCCTTCTTTATTTACCGAAAATTTATAGTATGATTCGTTAACATCTGGACCTAAAACTTCGATTCCCATACGTTTTGCTTCTTCCATAAAAAAGGCTATTGCCTTAATATCTCGCATGTTATTAGAAAGCACAGATGCCATATATTCGGCAGGATAGTGTGCTTTTAAATAGGCAGTTTGGTAAGCAATATAGGCATAACAAGTAGAGTGCGATTTGTTAAATGCGTAGGCCGCAAAAGCTTCCCAATCTTTCCATACTTTATTTAATATTTCTTCTGGATGTCCGTTTTTAACACCACCTTCAATAAATAAAGGTTTCATTTTTTCTAGTAGTGCAAATATTTTTTTTCCCATTGCTTTTCGCAAGGAATCGGCTTGACCTTTGGTAAAATTTGCCAATTTTTGCGAAAGTAGCATTACCTGTTCTTGATAAACGGTAATTCCATAGGTTTCTTTTAGATAAACGTCCATTCCTGGAAGGTCGTAAGTGATTTCTTCTCTTCCGTGTTTTCTGTCAATAAAGCTTGGTATATATTCCATTGGACCTGGTCTATACAGTGCATTCATTGCTATTAAATCTGCAAATTCCGTAGGTTTTAATCCACGTAAGTGTTTTTGCATTCCTGGCGATTCGTATTGGAATATTCCTATGGTTTCTCCTCTTTGGAATAGCTCGTAGGTTTTTTCATCATCTAATGGAAAATCGTCTGGTATAAGTTCTACATCATGTATTGCCTTGATTATTTTTATGGCATCTTTAATTAATGTCAGTGTTTTTAATCCTAAGAAGTCCATTTTTAACAGTCCAGCACTTTCAACCACACTATTATCGAACTGTGTAACATACATGTCCGAATCTTTTGCTGTTGCAACTGGTATTAAGTTGGTAATGTCTTCTGGTGTAATGATAACGCCACAGGCATGAATTCCTGTATTCCGAACCGACCCTTCTAATGCTTGTGCTTGTGTAATGGTTTGTCCTAAAAGATTATCTTCTTCGGCAATGGTTCTTAATTGTTGTACATTTTCTTTTTCTTCTGGTCGTAATCCGTTTATTTTACCAACACTTTTAGAATCGTTTCCAAAGATATTTTTTAGTTTTACGCCTGGTATTAGCTTTGCTACTCTATCAGCTTCGTATAATGGTAAATCTAGGACTCTGGCAGTATCTCTTATCGAAGATTTAGCAGCCATGGTTCCGTAAGTAACAATTTGTGCTACTTGATTTGCACCATATTTATTAATTACAAATTGAATTACTTTTTGTCTTCCTTCATCATCAAAATCAATATCAATATCTGGTAGTGATACACGGTCTGGATTTAAAAAACGTTCAAATAGCAAATCGTATTTTATTGGGTCAATATTGGTTATCCACAAGCAGTAAGCTACCACAGAACCAGCGGCAGAACCACGACCTGGGCCAACAGAAACGCCCATTTTTCTTGCTTCAAATATTAAATCCCAAACGATTAAGAAATAACCTGGATAGCCTGTTTTTTCTATAATCATTAATTCAAAATCGATACGTTCTTTGGTTTCTTCGTCTAAGACATCGCCGTATCGTTTTTTTGCTCCTTCGTAGGTAAGGTGTTTTAAATAGGCATTTTCTCCTCTTACTCCGCCATCTTCGGCATCTTTTGCTACTTTAAATTCTTCAGGTATATCAAACTTAGGCAATAATACGTCTCTTGCCAAGGTGTAGGTTTCTACTTTATCTACTATTTCTTGGGTATTGGTTATTGCTTCTGGAATATCGTGAAACAATGCTTGCATTTCTGCTTGTGACTTAAAGTAGTATTGGTCGTTATCTAGTCCGTATCGGTAGCCTCTTCCTCTTCCTTTTGGTGTGGCTACTTTTTCTGCATCTTTAATACACAGTAGCACATCGTGTGATTTGGAATCGCTCTGATTAATATAAAAAGTATTGTTGGTAGCAATTACTTTTACTTGGTGTTTTTTTGCAAATTGTAATAATACTTCGTTTACATGGTCTTCATTTTCTTGTCCATGGCGCATTAATTCCAAATAAAAATCATCTGCAAATTCTTTTTTCCACCAAAGTAATGCTTCTTCGGCTTGTTTTTCTCCAATATTTAGAATTTTACTTGGTATTTCTCCGTATAAATTTCCTGATAATACAATTAAATCTTCTTTGTATTGTTTGATAATTTCTTTATCGATTCTCGGTACGTAATAAAAACC
The DNA here is from genome assembly GCA_015488935.1 of Flavobacteriaceae bacterium. Classification (GTDB taxonomy): domain Bacteria; phylum Bacteroidota; class Bacteroidia; order Flavobacteriales; family Flavobacteriaceae; genus S010-17. The sequence goes on from WFMU01000380.1 coordinate 5,559, forward strand.
TGCGGTATTGGATAATGAGGACATTTTTGCCAAATTATGATAGCCATTTTTATTTTTTGCTAAGATTACAATTTGGTATCCGTTGTCTTTATTTTTTTTATCGAGGTGATTTTCACAGACATTAAATGTACATCCAACAATTGGTGTTAGTGGTTTTTTTGGAATGCCATCTGATTCTAGCTTATCGTTATGTTCTTCTACTAATTTATTGTATGCAATGGCTTCTTTGGTAAAATAAAATGCGCCCATCATACTAAAATCTGTTAAGGCTACACCATTCATTTCATTTTTTACAGCTGCATTTATTAGGTCCGAAATACTGGTTGTAGATTGTAATATAGAAAATTGGGAATGGTTGTGTAGATGTGAGAAGTTTTCTACTGTTTTGGTGCTTTTTGGTTTTTGTGATGGTGTTTCTACCTTGGTACTTTCTGCTACTTTTTTTGCTTCTTTTAACTTTTTGCTTTCTTGTTTTAAGTTGAGGTGTTTTATACCAAATGTACCAAAAGGTTCTTTATTTTCTTCTTTAAATTTTACAAAATAAGCATCTTCTACGTTTAAATCTTGTGCCGTATAATTTCCAATTCGTATTAATTCTAAAAAACATCTTGTTGTTGCTTCTACATCTGCTGTGGCATTGTGTGCTTCGCCAAATGGCTGATGGAATAATTTTTGGTGTAATTCGGTTAATGTTGGAAGTTTAAATTTTCCATATCTTCCTCCTGGCAACTGACATAATGTAGCTGTTTTTTCTGTACAGGTATCTAATACTGGTAATTCGTTTAGTGGTGTTTCTATTCCTTGTCGGAAGAATTCACAACCCATAATATTCAAATCAAACTTTAGATTTTGTCCAACTACAAAGGTAGATTTTTCTAATGCTTCATTAAATAATGCTAAAACTTCGTTTAATGGTTTTCCTTTTTCTTGTGCTAATAAGGTAGATATTCCGTGTATTTGTTCAGAATCGTATGGTATATTATAGCCTTCTGGCTGAATTAAATAATCTTGATGTTCAATTAATTTACCATACTCGTCATGTAATTGCCATGCTATTTGTACACATCTTGGCCAATTGTTGGTATCTGTAATTGGAGCATTCCACTTTTTTGGTAATCCAGTGGTTTCTGTATCAAATATTAAGTAGGTATTTTTAGTCATACATTTTTCTTAAAGGCAACATAGGCAATAAATTATACCAATTTTGCACTATTTTAGTTTAAAGGCTAAAAGTACGTATTAATGTGCATATACTTTATTTTGCTAAATGGAATTTATTAACAACCAAAACATAATTTTACAAAAAAAATCATTGTTGTGTGGCAAAAGATATAAGACTGCTTTGCTTTTAGACTTAAGATACAAGACGCAAGAAACAAGATGTATGAGTTATAAATTATGGATGTTGAGTTTTGCCCCGAAGTTTCGGGGTTGAATGTTGAAATGTGTACGTCCCTGATATAGGTTGACCACAAAAGTCTGTAGATGGAGCTGTTTTGCTAAAATAGCTTTACTTTTTTTAAAGCAAGGTGTTATTTTATAACTATGGCATTTTCTCTTTTATTTCATTGGGTTTTATCAGTTATGTATCTTTTTTATCGAATAACAGTAAAAAATTTCTTGATTAAAATAAGTTGGCTTTTGCAAGATTTCTATTTTTTATTATTCGAAATAATTGCCCTATACCTAATCCAAAATACCTGGTATCTTTATTTAGCATCAATGTTGGAGATACGTACATGCCAAAAAAATTAGTGAATAGAAATTCCATTTTAGGGTTTATTATTAAACTCACAGCATGTATTTGTCCGTAATCATAATTATAGTATCTGTTATAATTATCACCTTCTATTCTCCAATTTATTGGCTCTCTAATTATTAAGTATCCTAATCCTAACGCTATATCGGTTCGAATATTTTTTTTTCTATTTATATAATTTAGTTTACTTATTAATATATGATAATCTCCTAATCTGTCGTGCGCTCTAAAAAAAAGACCGCTGTCGTAATCGGATGGTGCATGTTCTGTTGCGCGTATAAATCCAGAATATCCTACTGCAAGTGAGTATTTATCTTTATGTACATAATTAATATTTGCTGTTATTCCAAGATAATTACCTAGCATAATATCGGCAGAGCCATATACAAGCGTTGTTTTATTGAATTGTGCATTTGTAGTTATACTTAGTAATATTAGCAGTAATATAGCGTATCTTTTCATATTTTATATATTAAAATGGTAAATGTATATGTATATATTTTATGTTTTATAATCTTCATTTTATGAATTCCTTTTTTTATGTACCTTTGTTATCAAAATAAAATGGCTCCACAAAAAAATAAATTATGAATAGAAAAGATCAATTAGACTTTTGCAAGGTTTGCATACATAAAAAAAATGATTTACAAAAAGGTATCGTTTGTGCTTTAACAAATGAACGTGCTAATTTTAAAGATACCTGTCCTAATTTTAAAATAGATGAAAAACGTGCTAAAGAAGAAAAGGAAAAACTTTTAAAGCGAATTGAAGATGGTGCTACTGGCTCATCTACTAGTCGTTCTCCTGTTTGGACTATAATATTTGTTATTTTGGTATTAATTCGAATTGGCTTTAAAATTAATAGATACCAACGAAATAAACAAAAAAATAAAGACAATATCAAGGAACAATTAGAGGAAATTAAAAGATATAATCGACAATTAATTAAAAATCAACCAAAAGCCATTTCTTATTTGGCTTCTGCCGAAAGAGTTGCTATTAAACGTAAAAGAGTAAATAAGGATACTAGTTTTATGGTGGCAAAAAACTTACAAGTTTCGGTACATAAAAGATATTATATGTCTATTGTTGCTAATGATGAGCTTCCTGTTTTAGCCATTTCTAGAGGTTATTGTTTTACAGAAAATAAGGTTGCAATAGATAAATCTAAATCGATGACGGAGCAGTGGTTAGCAATAAGAAAAAAGTTTTCTCGTGATTTTAATTATGAGCTTATAAAAAAATATACGGTAGAAGATAAGAAAGTGGAAGATATAAATTTTATTATTCCTGGTTATAGAAATGTATATGGTGTTGCAAGATTGGTTGAAATTGGTGGCAAACGTTATTTTTTCCATTTTGCGTTTAAACAAGAAACACCTGATTATAATATGCTTAGAAGATATTTAAATTATTATGTGATTATTAAATAATCTGCTCATTATATCACAAGATAACTCTCGATTTTTATAGTCGAGAGTTCTTTTTTTAATAAAGGTTGGTTAACGATACTTACAAAATGCTTATAAGTTGTTGTACTAACCTTATTACTAATAATAC
>WFMU01000381.1 GCA_015488935.1 Flavobacteriaceae bacterium
ATTTTATTTCAATCGTTATTTTTTTTGTATTTACAGTAAATTCTGTTTTACCATATCCTGTCATTGATTTTATCATACTATAGACTTTTGTATTTGTGAAATTCCACTTTACCTGTTGAAATTTTATAATATCCTGTAATAATTTTTACGGTTTCTTCTTTTACTTTTTCTGCTATAATTATAGAATTTTCTATAATATCTTCGGCAGAATGTATTGCGTTCTTTTTTGTAATTTCTTCTGTGGTAAGCTTATTGTTTTTGGAAAGTACAAATCGAATTTGCTGTAATAAAAAATTAAGATTTTTATCTTTTCTTACTTTGTTTGTTTCTGGATGTGTCTCGGCATATTGTACTGCACCACAATTCTGGTGTGATAATACCAAAATAAGTTTTACTTCTAATACAGAAATTGCGTATTCCATCGTTGCCAAAGTAGATTTACTAGTAATGTTTCCTGCATTTTTTATTATAAATAAATCTCCTAATTTAGCATCAAAAATAGTATTTACACCAACTCTCGAATCGGAACAGGTTAATATTACCGCAAATGGCTCTTGCGAACTTACTAAATTAGGATTGTTAGATATGCCAACTTGATGATTTATTTGTGTGGATGTTACAAATCTTTTATTTCCGTCTTGTAATTTTTTAAATGCTTCTTTACAGTTCATTTTATTCTGTTTTAGCCTCATTACTTTTCGAGGAAACTAAATATACGCCTACAAAGATAAGCAATGTTGCTATAATTTTAATACTATTTAGACGATCACTTTTTACTGCTAGTGCATAAACGGTTGCTATTACTGGTTGTAAATAGATAAAAATACTTACTGTTGTTGGTTTTAACTTCTTAATTGCTAACAAATTAAATAAATAGGTGATAAAAGTAGTAAATACTACAATATATATTATTTTTAGATATATTACGGTTGACATACTTGCAAAATCAACTTGTTGCAATTCGCCTATTCCAAAAGGTATTACTAGCATTAAACCAAATAAATACAGCCATTTGGCAAAGGTTAATGGATGATATCTTTTGGTTAAATTCTTCACTAATATTAGATAAAGCGCATACGATGCGGCATTGATAAAGACTAAAAAATTTCCTAAAAATTCATTATTACCACCTCCAAAAGTTTTTCCATAAGCTATTAAAAATACAGCTCCTATAAGTCCAATAATAATTCCTACAATTTTTTTTGTTGTTGCTTTTTCTTTTAAAAATATACTTGCAAAAGTAAGTACTAATATTGGTGTAGTAACCATCATTACGGCACCACTTATTGGTGTGGTTAAACTCAAACCTTTAAAAAAAGTAAGCATATTAAGTGCTACACCAAAAATTGCTGCTACAAATATTCGTAGGTAATCTTTTAGTATAATTTCTTCTTTTTTTATTAAAAAACTTGCCATCCAAAATAAAAGCGTTGCTCCAAATACTCTTAATAGTATAAATCCAAATGGTTTTACATATTGTGGCATTACTTCTTTGGCTATTGTAAAACTTACACCATAAATTATTGAAGTGATGGTTGCTAGTAATAAGGCTAGATTTCTATTCATTTTATTGTTATTTAAAATAGTAAACCTAGCAAGTTGAATTCTCTTAAATTCAATTTACTAGGTCTATGCTATTTTCAAAGATACTACGAATAATTTTCTTGCTTTTGCTAGAATTACATATTCGTATTTTGGTTTATTATTTTGCTTCTGCGTATCGTCTTTCTACTTCGTTCCAGTTAATTACATTAAAAAATGCTTGAATATAATCTGGTCTTCTATTTTGGTAGTTTAGGTAGTATGCATGTTCCCAAACATCTAATCCTAATATTGGTGTTCCTCCACATGTAGAGTTTGGCATTAATGGATTATCTTGATTTGGTGTTGAGCAAACTTCTACTTTTCCTCCTTTATGTACACATAACCATGCCCATCCAGACCCAAATCTTGTTGCTGCTGCTTTTGCAAATACGTCTTTAAATTCGTCAAACGAACCGTAAGCTGCTTCAATTGCTTCTTTTAATTCGCCAGATAATCTTCCTTTTCCTTCTGGATTCATAACTGTCCAAAATAACGAGTGGTTGTAATATCCTCCTCCGTTATTACGTACTGCTGCATTATTCATATCTAGATTTGCTAAAATATCTTCTATCGATTTTCCGTCTAAATCTGTTCCTGCAATTGCTTTGTTTAAGTTGTTTGTATATCCGTTATGATGTTTTGTATAGTGGATTTCCATTGTTCTCGCATCAATATTTGGTTCTAATGCGTCATAAGCGTATCCTAATTCTGGTAATTTAAATGCCATGATGTTTCTTTTTTATAATTAATAATCACAAAGGTAAGTACAATTCGTCTTATTTAGAATGATTTTTAATAAATTTTATTTATTGTCTCATTAATTTATGTTATTTCATTTGTTTTTGCAACTGTTTTGTGGTTATTCCTGTACCATCGTGTTTCCATCCTGGTGGTTTTACAAGGTATAATATTCTATTAAAAAAGTTTGTTTTTGCTTTTGCCATATCTTTAAACATTGCTATCCATTCGTGAAATGCTACTTTTATTGGATTGTAGGTTTTAATGTTGGTTGTTAATCCATAAATTGGTTTTTCTTCTTTTAATTCTGGTTGAAAGGTTCCAAACATTCTATCCCAAATAATAAAAATTCCTGCATGGTTTTTATCTAAATACCGTACATTACTTGCGTGATGTACTCTATGGTGTGATGGTGTATTCATAATATATTCGAACCATCTTGGCATTTTAGTAATCATTTCTGTATGAATCCAATACTGATATATTAAACTTACGCCCATTTGTAAGAACAACAACGCTGGATGAAATCCTAATAATGGCAACCACAGCCAGAATATGAAACCAAAAAATCCGCCTGTCCATGTTTGGCGTAATGCAGTTCCTAAATTATATTTTTGTGAGGAGTGGTGTATGACATGCGATGCCCAAAAAAATCGGCTTGTATGTGATATTCTATGGTACCAATAGTAGGTAAAATCTTCTAAAAACAACAACAAAATGTAACTATACCATGTTATTGGCATGGTAAATATTCTATAATTTGAATACACATAGTAGAATATTAATAAAATATATACCTTATTTACAAAGCCTAAAAGCACGTTACCAATTCCCATAGAAAGCGAAGTAAATGTATCTTTTTTAACATAAACTTGCATCTTTTTTTTGGTTGTAAAATATGCTTCTAGTAATATGGTTACTATAAAAAAGGGAATAGCATATAATACGATATTTGGAAATTCTGGCATCTTATTTTATTTACTTCGTTCTCCTACAAAATTGTCTTGTTTGTTCTGAAACAGCACGTTAAAGGTAGTTAAACTTCCGTAAATTCGTGTAATATATTGTTGTAAATCTATTTTTTCTTGGTCGTCTAAGTTTTTACTTGCGTTTATTTTTTGTTCCATAACACGTATTCTATCTCTAACCATTACAATTTTGTGAAAAAAGGTATCTATTGGAATTTCTTTAGACTGTGTATTGGTTGCTGGTTCTAATATTAGTTTTCCGCCTTTCCATTTTTCTGCCATGCCTCTTGCTGGTGTAATATCGCTCCATTTTTGTAATAAGTGTTTTATGGATTTTTCTACTTCGTACAAACTTACGGTATCTATATCGTCATTTTCTAATGCTTCTACTACTTCAAAATCAGAATCGATATCGATGGTTTCTAAGCCTTTTTCAAAAAAAGTTACCCAATAATGTTGTGCTGTTAAGTTGGTTACTACACCTAATCCATATTCTGCATGTTTAATTCGTGAGCCTATTCCTAATAATTTCATTTGATTTTTATTTTTTGATTATACTTTTTATCTTAAAAAAACTTATTTACCATACTTGCTGGTGCTATTTTTAAAAATATGGCTACCAATTGCCATCTTTTGGTAATATATGCTTTTTTCTTTTTCTTTTTTATTGCTGTATAGATTTGTTTACAGGCTTTATTTAATGGAGCTTTCCAAAAGGCATTTCCTTTTGCCATAACAGTATCTACATATCCTGGTAATATATTGGTTACGGTAATATCTTTTTTACTACGTTGTGCTTTCATCCAAAGGGATTCTAAATAACTGCTTTGAAATGCTTTGGATGCAAAATATGCTGGTACATGTCTATTACCTCGTATGGATGCAATGGACGTTATACCAACCAAATGACCGTAACCTTGTTGGTTAAAATAGGTATAAGCCAATTGTAATAATCTGGTTGTTCCCATTACATTGGTTTGCAATGTTGGTAAATCTACTTGCCATTCTAGTTTGTAATTGGCTGCTCCAACTCCAGAGCTAAGAATAATTAAATCTATTTTATCGAAGGTGTTTTTTACTTCTTCAAAAAATTGATTAGAGGATTCGATATCTGTAATATCGTGTTGTTTTATATGGTATTTTTCTGGATTTGTTGCTTTTATTTCTTGTAATTTTTCTAATCTTCGTCCTGTTATAAGGACTTGGTAGTTATTTGCTACTAAAATTTTTGCTAATTCTTTTCCGATACCAGATGTTGCTCCAAATATTATTGCGTTTTTGCTCATTTCTACTATATTTGCCGTAAATATACAACTTATGAAGTTTACAAACGGTCAATTATTTTTTGCTGGTTTTTTTGTGATTGCTTTTGTGATTGGCATGATTTGGAGTTATAGCAAAGATAAAAAACATCAAAAAAACTATTATAAAAATGTTGGTTTAATTGGTATTGTAATTATTGTAGTGATTGCTATTTTTACGATGCTTACTTTTTGGATTCATGAGTGATTTGATGGAAATAGGTTGTTCGTTTAGGGAAAACTAATGCTGCAAAAAAGCAAACAATTCCATCAATAAGGCTATTCCTATATGAATTAGGACTCCTCCGTAGATATTTTTTGTTTTTAAGGCTATAACACCCAATAAAAAACCGCCGAAAAAGGAACTAATTGCTTCGCCTAAAGGCTTTCCAAAATGCAATACACAGTAG
>WFMU01000382.1 GCA_015488935.1 Flavobacteriaceae bacterium
GGTTTGAATCCCTGCACTGATTAAAAAAAACGACCAAAGAAAAATATAAATAGTTGGATGTTGTCTTATTTCTTTAAAAACTTTACGTAATTCCCTAAATCCTTTAAAAATAAAATCTTTTTCAGGCTTACGTTTAAAGGTATTATTTGGTAAATAGTAAAAAGTATATTGTGCAAAACCAATCCACCACAAACCTGTTAAAACAAAAGCGTATTGAAATACTTTAACAGGAGGATGCTCTCCACTTGCCAAAGGGTGATCTATAAAGCCATAAAAATCTGGAAATAAAAGCATTGTTAATATAAACACCAATAAAAATACTGAACCAATATAGCCATGGATAAATCCTTTTGCACTTACACGATCATGATCTTCTGGATATGCTACTTCGGTTAAATAGGCATTGTAAAACACTAAACTTCCCCAAAAACCAATACTTGCTAGAATAGAAAAGGTAATTCCTACCCAAAGTCGTTCGATACTATCAAAAAAATACAATGACATCACAGAAAAAGAACCCAAATAGCAGAAAAATTGCATAAACCGTTTTTTATTTCCCATATAATCTGCAATACTTGAAAGCATTGGTGAAATAAAAGCCACTACTAAAAAGGAAAAAGACAAACTGTACGAATACAATACGGTACTAGACCATGTTGTACCTAAAAACTGTACGTGAGCTCCGTTACTACTGGTAATCATTCCGTAAAACAATGGAAAAATAGCTGTGGTGATGACTAATGGATAAACAGAATTTGCCCAATCGTAAAAAGCCCAAGCACCTATTAATTTTTTATCTCCTTTTTTTAACATATTAGTTGTTGTTGTTAGACATTAATTACAGAACTAAGGTCTAAATGAAAAAAATCGCTCTAAAAATAATTTCAGAGCGACTGCAATATACTCAATACATTTAGCTTTTTGGAAATTTTGACGAATTTATTTTTTTCCTTTAACAAGGCAGAATTTTCAAGCATAGCTTTAAGTTATGGTTTAAAATTTTAACGAAGTTAAAAAAGAAAAGAAAGAGTAAAAAAAACCGAAAAACTAAGTGTGTTGAGTATAAAATACTTTTTTAAGAAACTATTTATTTTCTAGCTTGCGCATTAAATTTTTTAGCGTAAACCTTAGCTTTTGGTAAAAATGCTTTTAAATCTGCAATACGCGTTTGGTCTGCAGGATGCGTACTTAAAAATTCTGGTGGTTTTTGTCCTCCCATTTTGCTCATTCTTACCCAAACTTGAATAGCTTCTTCTCCATGGTAACCAGCCATTAACATAAATATTAATCCAACTCTATCTGCTTCTGTTTCATGTATTCTACTATATTTTAACATCCCTAACTGCGTGCCAATACCAAAAGCTTGTAAGAACATTTGTTGCTTTCTTGGATCTTTAGAAACCGCACCAGAAGCCAACATTGCAGCTAAATTTGCTCCTTGAGCAATATAACTTTGTGACATACGTTCTTGCCCATGTTTTAATACAGCATGTGCTATTTCATGTCCCATAATTGTTGCAATTCCGTCTTGGTTTTTTGCAATAGGTAAAATCCCTGTATAAAAAACCACTTTACCACCAGGCATACACCATGCATTTACGGTTTTATCTTCTACTAAGTTAAATTCCCATCGATAATTATTTGCTTCAGACACCATACCGTTTGCTCTCATATAACGATCTACTGCTTTTGAAATACGGGAACCTATCTCTTTAATCTCAGCTGTTTTGGCGGCATCTTTAGATAAAGTATGCTGTGCTAAAAAACCAGTATATTGTGCAAAACTATTAGGTAACATTTGAGCATCACTTACAAAATTTATACGCTTTCTACCTGTAATAGGCACTGTGCTACAACTGTACATCAGTAAACTTATTAATATCAGTGCAACAAAAGATCTGCTAGACATCATTTTAAATACGTTACTTGATGATTTTCTTTTTTTCATAATTCTAATTTTATTATTGTTAGTTATTCACTTTTACTTTTCTAAACATAAAATATAAACCAATTAATACCATTGGTATAGATAAAAGCTGTCCTGTATTTAATAC
>WFMU01000383.1 GCA_015488935.1 Flavobacteriaceae bacterium
ATTTCTTTTGTGTATTATTTTTTATAACCAACCTTTTTCCGTTGATTTTGTACACTTTCTTTTTCAATTTTTAGCGAAATCTATAAAGTCACAAAATTTTTAAAAATTTTGTGACTTTATTAGACTTTTAAGAAACCGCTTTCAATTTCTTTAATTTTTTTTGTGTTAATTTATCTTCTGCATATTTTCTTGTTATTTTTAATTCTTCTACCTCTGTTCCAGGTAATTCGTACATAGCATCGGTTAAAATTGCTTCACAAAGCGAACGCAATCCACGTGCACCTAGTTTGTACTCTAAAGCTTTTTCTACCATAAATTGCAATGCTTTTTCATCTACTTTTAATGCAATACCATCCATTGCAAACAATTTGGTGTATTGTTTTATGAGCGAATTTTTTGGTTCTGTTAAAATAGAACGTAAGGTTTTTGCGTCTAAAGGATGCATATAAGTAAGCACAGGCAAACGACCAACAATCTCGGGAATTAAGCCAAAATCTCGAATATCTTTTGGTATTACATATTGCAATAAATTTTTGGTATCCACTTTATCATCAGATAATGAGGCTGAATAACCAACAGCTTGCATGTTTAATCGTTGTCCAATAATACGCTCAATACCATCAAAGGCACCACCAGCAATAAACAAAATATTTTGCGTATTTACTTGTGTAAATTTTTGGTCTGGATGTTTTCTTCCTCCTTTTGGTGGTACATTTACAACGGTTCCTTCCAATAATTTTAGTAATGCTTGTTGTACACCTTCTCCAGATACATCTCTGGTTATAGATGGATTGGCAGATTTTCGTGCAATTTTATCAATTTCATCAATAAATACAATTCCTTTTTCTGCTTTTTTCACATCGTAATCAGCTGCTTGTAATAGGCGTGTTAGTATGGTTTCTACATCTTCACCAACATAACCAGCTTCGGTTAAAACAGTTGCGTCAACAATTGCAAAAGGTACATTTAACATTCGTGCAATAGTTTTTACAACCAATGTTTTTCCTGTTCCAGTTTCTCCAACCATAATAATGTTACTCTTTTCAATTTCTACATCATCTTCGCTATTTGGAGGTTGCAATAATCTTTTATAGTGATTATATACTGCTACAGACATTACTTTTTTAGTTTGTTCTTGTCCTATTACGTATTCATCTAGAAACGCTTTGATTTCTTTTGGAATTCGCAATACCAATTCTGCCGATAGTCCTTTGGCTTCTACTTCTCCAGAAAGCACTTCTTCTAAAACAATACCATGAGCTTGTTCGATACATCTATCACAAATGTGTGCATCTAAACCTGCAATTAGTAAATTTGTTTCCGATTTTTTACGCGCACAAAACGAACATTCTAAAATTTCTTCTTTATTTGCCATTCTTTTTTTGTCTTTGTTTTCCCTTTTTTTGTGTACTATTTGCATTATTATACAAATAGTTTTTCTATGCTCGGGGATAGAATTATTTTCTTGTCAATACTTCATCAATCATACCATAGGCTTTTGCCTCTTCTGCTTTCATCCAATAATCACGGTCAGAATCATTTTGTACTTTCTCAAACGATTGTCCAGAATGTTTGGATATAATGTGGTATAATTCGTCTTTTAATTTTAATATTTCTCTTGCTGTAATTTCAATATCACTTGCTTGTCCTTGTGCTCCACCAAGAGGTTGGTGAATCATAATTCGAGAATGAGGTAATGCAGAACGTTTTCCATCTTGACCAGCACACATTAAAACCGCAGCCATAGAAGCAGCCATTCCTGTACAAATCGTATTTATTTCTGGTTTTATAAACTGCATGGTATCGTAAATTCCTAAACCTGCATATACGCCGCCACCAGGAGAATTAATATAGATAGAAATATCTTTACTTGCATCTACACTTTCTAAAAATAGCAATTGTGCTTGTATAATATTTGCAACATAATCATCTACAGCAGTTCCTAAAAATATAATGCGATCCATCATTAAACGAGAAAACACATCCATTTGTGTCATGTTCAATTGACGTTCTTCGATAATATATGGTGTAACACTACTTATTATTTTATCGTAATGCATACTACTTATTCCGTGGTGTTTTGTGGCGAATTTTTTAAATTCTTTTCCGTAATTCATTTCTTAAAATTTTAGATTATTAAGTATCCTACCAATAAATTAGTCTATTGGTTTTAATCGGTAAATATAATAACAATATTCTAAACAAAGGCTTATTTTATCGAAAACGATTTCGTAAAAAATGTTAGTTCAACTGCAAAACTATACTTAATTTAGCCTAAAATTTTTTAGAATGGCCAAAAAACATTTTTTAAAAACAGATTTTGAACACGATTATTTTCTAGTAGGTATTAAAAGTGTATTAGAAGATTACAGGTTGGCATATTACCTAAACTGTACCTTTGATTTGCAACTAAAGAAAGAAGATTTTAGTTTAAACTTTTCTAGTAAAGATGGGGAATTTCCTATTTTTGGTTTTGAAGATTCGTTAACTAATAAATATTGGTCTTTAATTGTGAATAAGCAAATAATTGAAGAAAAAGTTCCTGAAGATGTTTTTAGTTTATTCGAAGAAATAGCAAATACTTATATTTTAATTCCCGAAGAAAAAACAGTGGATTATTTTATAAAAATAGAAAGTAATATTAGCAAAAAAGACAAAGAAAATGTCTTAAAAAAAATAAGTACAATACATCGTGTTATTGCATCTTATGAGATAAATCCAAACAATTTAAAATCGAAAGATATTTTAATTTTTTAATAAAGGAATTGCTGTATTTTTGCAAATTCCATCTTCCGTAAAGGAAAATAAATAGAAACGAATGAATAAAAAAACAAAAATAGTAGCAACTTTAGGTCCTGCTTGCGATAGTTCTGAAAAAATAAGAGCATTAAGTATTGCTGGCGTAAATGTTTTTAGAATAA
>WFMU01000384.1 GCA_015488935.1 Flavobacteriaceae bacterium
TGTAAAAATTCAATTCCTTATAAATCAGTAAAATATAATGGAAATTATAAAGTTATTAACAATGTGGTAAAAAATGGTAAAAAGTGGTAAAAATGCGTATATTTGTGCTTTAAAATTAAACCGAAGTAGAAAATAGTGGTAAATCTAATAGGAACATACGAGTGTAAAGCAGACGTAAAAGGACGTTTGATGTTGCCTTCTGCCATAAAAAAGCAGTTACAAACTATTTTGCAAGAAGGTTTTGTACTAAAACGCTCTGTGTTTCAACCGTGTTTAGAATTGTATCCAATGCGTGAGTGGAATAACATGATGCAAGGTGTAAATAAACTAAACCGATTTAAGAAAAAGAATAACGATTTTATTAGAAGATTTACAGCAGGTGTAAAAATGATAGATTTAGATGCTTCTGGAAGATTGCTAATTCCAAAAGATTTACACTCATTTGCTGGAATTTCAAAAGATATTGTAGTGGCTTCGGCAGTTAATATTTTAGAAATTTGGGATAAAGATAAATACGAAAAAGCAATTGACGATGCAACGGTAGATTTTGCTGATTTAGCAGAAGAGGTGATGGGAAATACAGAAGATGTCGATGAAATATCATAATCCAGTATTGTTAAAAGAGAGTGTTGATGGACTCGATATAAAACCAGATGGCGTTTATGTAGATGTTACTTTTGGAGGAGGAGGACACTCTAAAGAAATTTTAAAAAGGCTTGGAGAAAATGGAAGATTGTTTGCTTTTGACCAAGATATCGATGCTTTAAAAAACACGATAGATGATGAACGATTTGTATTAATAAATGAAAATTTTAGATACACAAAACGTTTTTTAAGAGTACATGGTTATAAAAAAGTAGATGGTGTTTTGGCAGATTTAGGCGTGTCGTCACATCAATTTGATATTGCAGAAAGAGGTTTTTCTACACGATTTGATGCAGCGTTAGATATGCGAATGAATCAAGAAAATAAAAAATCTGCTTACGATATTATTAATTATTACGAAGAAGATGTGTTGGCAAATATATTGTTTCAGTATGGCGAGTTAAGAAGTTCAAGAGCGATTGCATCAAGAATTGTAAAAGCTAGAAAGGAAGAAAAGATTAAAACTAGTTTTCAGCTAAAAGAAGTGTTGCAACAATTTTTGCCAAAAGCAAAAGAACACAAAATTTTAGCACAGATATTTCAAGCAGTTCGAATTGAAGTGAATGAAGAACTGGAAGTTTTAAAAGAATTTTTAATGCAGACGATAGATATAATTAAAATTGGAGGGAAATTAAGTGTGATTTCATACCATTCTTTAGAAGATAGATTGGTAAAAAGATTAATTCAAAAAGGTATGTTTGAAGGAGAGCCAGAAAGAGATTTTTATGGAAATTTTACCATTCCGTATAAAAAAGATGGAAAGTTAATCGTGCCTAATGTAGAAGAAATAAAACGAAATAATAGAGCAAGAAGTGCAAAATTACGTGTTGCATATCGAATATAAATATGGGATTAAAACAAAAAATATACGATGTCTTAAAAGGAAAATTCCTAATAGATGAAGATGCACTCAAAAACTGGGTGTTTATTTTGTTTCTAACCTTTTTGGCTTTAATGATGATATCGAGTTCGCATAGTGTAGATAGAAAAGTGCAAAAAATTGCAAAAATGAATAGAGAAAAGAAAGAATTACGTTCGCAGTTTGTAGCCTTACGGTCAGACTTAATGAAGTTAAAAATGGAATCAAATATAGAAAAACAAGTGGCAAGTAAAGGACTGTACGTATCTGCCGAGCCACCAATAAAAATAAAAATTAAACAATAAAAATATCGCTGTAAATGGCAACCGAAAAAAAGAACATACTAACAAAATTATATCCTGTGGCAATAGGATTGTTGCTGTTTGCATTAGTTATTGTGTATAAATTGGTGTCTATACAAATAATTAATGGCGATAAATACAAAGAAGAAGCAATAGCAAGAACCGTAAAGAAATTTAAAATACCAGCAAATAGAGGAAATGTATATTCTGCCGATGGTAATTTATTAGCAACATCCGTTTCTAGGTATGATATCCGTATGGATTTAGTAACCGTTTCTAAAGCAAATTTTGAGAAACATGTTAAAGATTTGGCAAAAGCCATGGCAAAAATGTTTGGTAAATCTGCTACAGAGTACGAAAGATATTTACGAAAAGCAAAAAAAGATGAAAATCGCTATTTACTAATTGCGAGAAATCTAAGCTATACAGATTATATTAAGGTAAAGAATTTTCCACTATTTAATTTAGGACCATATAAAGGAGGTTTTATAAAAGAACAAAAAACCGTTAGAGAAAGACCAATTGGTAAAATTGCAGAAAGAACTATTGGTTGGGATGAAAAACGAATTGGAGCAGACGGTAAAGAATTTCCTGTACGTGTTGGTTTAGAAGGAAACTTTAGACAGTATTTACGAGGTAGAGATGGCGAACAAATAAGGCAAAAAATAGCAAAAGGACAGTGGAAACCTATTTTTAATGCAAAAGAAATAGACCCTGTTGATGGACAAGATATCATTACTACAATAAATACAAACATACAAGATATTGCACATCATGCATTGCTAAGTCAACTAGAAAAATTTAAAGCAGATCACGGAACTGTTATCGTTATGGAAACCAAAACAGGAGAAATAAAAGCCATTTCAAATCTAGGAAGAACAAAATCTGGAAAATACTACGAGCGTTTAAATTATGCTATTGGCGAAAAACACGAACCAGGCTCAACTTTTAAACTGATGAGTATGGTAGTTGCATTAGAAGACAAAGTAATAGATACAGGATTTGTTGTAGATACAGGAAAAGGAAGATGGAAAGTAGGAAAACGTACCGTTACAGACAGTCATCGTGAAGGAT
>WFMU01000385.1 GCA_015488935.1 Flavobacteriaceae bacterium
TAATTGGTATATGCTTGTATAAAATAATTATTAGGCTTTAACGTATTTTGTAATATCATTTGACCATTTCCAATACCATTTTTAATAAATATATCTCTTGTTTGTACTATTTTACCATACTTATTTCGTAAATCTACAGATACACGTGTTGTTCTATTGGATGGTTTATTTTCTGAATTAACTACATATATTTTAAACCATATATGTTCGCCAATGGTATATGTTGTTTTATTAGTATGTACATATATCTTTTCAAAAAGCAATGGCTCTTTTAGTAATGGATTTATTACTTCTGTTTGAAATGTTTTTTGTGCAAAATTAAAGATAGGAAGTAGTAATACTAAAAGCTGTATATACTTTTGAATTACTTGACTTCTCATTTATTATTTGCTTTTTACTACTAGAAAATGGTACTATTAAACTTAGATAATTTAGATTAATTTCCTACTTCACTAATAAATTTAATACGCATTAAACGCAATTCTTCAATGTCGTAATCGCCATCAAATTCTTCTAAAGCTGCGTCTATTTTATCGGTTTCTGCTTCCATAAAGTATTCAAAAATTTCTTCTTGGTCTTCTTCGTCAATCATTTCATTTATGCAATAGCTAATATCGATTTTTGTTCCCGAATACACAATACTTTCCATTTCGTCAATAAGCTCTTCCATGTTTAGTCCTTTAGATTTTGCAATATCTACTAATGGAATTTTTTTATCGGTATTCATAATTATCGATAATTTTAATCCTGAATTTGAACCGACACTTTTCACCACAATATCATCTGGTCTAAAAATATCATTTTCTTCTACATAATCTGCAATAAGTTCTACAAAGTCTTTTCCGTATTTTTTTGCCTTTCCTTCTCCAACACCGTGTACGTTGGCTAACTCTTTAAGAGTGATTGGATATTTTAGGGTCATATCTTCTAAAGAAGGGTCTTGAAATATAACAAATGGTGGTACTCCTTTTTCTTTTCCCATCCGTTTTCGCAAGTCTTTAAGGAGTTTCATAAGTGTTTCATCGGTACTTGCTCCTGTTCCTTGAGTATTGGTTATTATATTATCATCATCATCTAAATCGTATATATGGTCTTCTGTCATTAAAAAGGATACTGGATTTTTAACAAATTCTAATCCTTCTTTGGTTGTTTTTAGTACGCCATATTGTTCTATTTCTTTAGAGAGTTTATGATCTACTAATACTTGCCTAATTAAGGCCATCCAATATGCTGCTGTTTTATCTTTACCACAGCCAAAAAATGGTTGTTGGTCTGTTTTTCTAGATTTTAATAAGGCGTTTGAATTTCCTACAAGAACGTTTATAATTTCTTTAGATTTGTATTCTTGGTTGGTATCTCTTACAACTTCTATAATTTTCTTTACATTGTCTTTTGCTTCTACTCTTGTTTTAGGATTTCTTGTATTATCGTCCATATCAGCACCTTCGCCATTTATCTCGTCAAATTCTTCTCCAAAGTAGTGTAATAAAAATTTACGTCTGCTCATAGAAGTTTCTGCATAAGCCACTACTTCTTGTAATAACGCATTTCCTATTTCTTGTTCTGCTACTGGTTTTCCTGCCAAGAATTTTTCTAATTTTTCAATATCTTTATACGAGTAGTAGGCAAGACAATATCCTTCGCCGCCATCACGTCCTGCTCTTCCTGTTTCTTGGTAGTAACTTTCTAAACTTTTTGGTATATCGTGGTGGATTACAAATCGCACATCTGGTTTATCAATTCCCATTCCAAAGGCAATGGTTGCTACCACTACATCTGTATCTTCCATTAAAAACATATCTTGATGTTTTGCTCGTGTTTTAGCATCTAAACCTGCGTGATATGGTACTGCTTTGATTCCATTTACCTGTAATACTTGTGCAATTTCTTCTACTTTTTTTCTACTAAGACAGTAAATTATTCCTGATTTATTTTCGTATTGTCTTACAAAACGAATGATGTCTTTATTTACATCTTTTGTTTTTGGACGTACATCGTAAAATAAATTTGGTCTGTTAAAGGATGCTTTAAAACGATTTGCATCGGACATTCTAAGATTTTTTAGAATATCTTCTTCTACCTTTACTGTTGCGGTTGCAGTTAATCCAATAATTGGTACTTCTGCTATTTGTGTAATAATATTTCGTAAATTTCGGTATTCTGGTCTAAAATCGTGTCCCCACTCCGAAATACAGTGTGCTTCATCGATTGCTAAAAAAGAAATTTTCTGATTTTTTAAAAAATTTACATACTCTTCTTTTATGAGTGATTCTGGTGCTACATACAATAGTTTTGTAATTCCGTTTTCAATATCACTTTTTACTTGTGCCACTTCTCCTTTATTTAAAGAGGAGTTTAGTACATGTGCTATTCCTCTGTCTGTCGAAATTCCTCGAATTGCATCTACTTGGTTCTTCATTAAAGCGATTAGTGGAGACACCACAATTGCAGTACCTTCTAGCATTAATGCTGGTAATTGATAGCAAAGTGATTTCCCTCCTCCTGTAGGCATAATCACAAAAGTGTTATGACCATTTAACAAACTTTCTATCACAGGTTTTTGCAAACCTTTAAATTGATTAAAACCAAAATACTTTTTCAGCGCATCATCAAGATCAATTTTTACACTATTCATTTTATTAATTATCTATTTTTAATACATTTGCAAAACTCGTATATCTAAAATCAAGTTTTTCTGTGGTTTAAATATA
>WFMU01000386.1 GCA_015488935.1 Flavobacteriaceae bacterium
AATATTGTTTTGTATGTCTTTCATTATTAATTTTCCTAAAAATCCAGCATACCAATTAAAAGAAGTACTTACTTTAAAATGACTTTTTAGTTTTAATTTATATTTATTTTCAGAGAGTTTTTCCAAACGATATTCCCCATCAATCATATCAAAATAATCACCGCCAATTAAAATATGTTCGTCCATAGTTGTAGATGGAATTTCAAAAGTATTTGCTTTAATATCAAATTTCATAAGTCGATTATCTTCGTATTCGGTTACAATTTCGTTAAAAACAAGCCCTTTTGTAAAAGTTGCTTTTCTATAACCATGTACAGATAAAGTATCTAATTTTGCATATAAAGGTCTAGGAAACCCAAGAAAAATAGATAAATAACCAGAATCTTCTTTTTTTGTAATGTCATATACACGTGTAACATTATTCCAAATTGACTTTTCATTGGCATGGATAATAATTTCGGTATTGGTTTCTACAATTTTAGGCGTAAATTCAATAAAACTTTCTATTGGAGAAAAAAACAAAGGAATTAAGACCAATAAAGATACGTTTATATTTTGATTTCTTTTGTGTTGTTTTATTTTAAAATACCCAGCAGTTAGTCCACCAAAAATAGAAGATAAAATTAAAAAGGGAAGTAACATAATCCAACAAGCCCAACCTTCAAAACCAAGAATAATGGTTAGTATAAAAAATAGAATAACGATTAGGGTAGGAGCAAAAATGCGATAATTTAATTTTTTTACTCTTTCTATTTTTGACATTAAAATAGTAAGTACACCAATACCATACGGAAGTGTAATAAAAAAAGTTACACTCATCATATCATACATTCTTGACCATTTAAAATCGTAAATAAAAAAGACGATAAAAGCATAAATTAGAGGAACTAATATAATGTATCCAATTTCTTTTGTTTTTGATGTCATGTTATTAACGTGTTTTTTATATAAAATTCAATTTACAGAAATTAAGTTATTAAATTAAAGCAAGATTTGTTTGCGGTTGCAAAATACCTTTTTCTACGCTAATAGAAGAACCATCTACAACATAAGTAGCAACAATAGTTGCTTTATGAAATGTTTTTGGCAATAGGTTTAAAATTTCTTTAGAAATATCTGTTTTTGTAACCGCAAATAATTGCCAAGGTTTGTGGTTAATTTTATACTCGTAAGTTCTGTTATTTGTTCCTTTAACAAAAGCAATATAACGATCTACAATAAAATATTGTAAGCTGTTATTTTTTAGTTTTTTAGTTTTATTTTGTACATCAGCAAAAATAGATTGCCATTTTTTATGCGTTTTAAAAAAGTAGCTAATTTTTGTAGAATATTTTGATTTTTTGCATGTATATTTTATGTTTTTATAGTAAAAAGGTTCTTTGTAAATTACATTTGCAATACTTGCCATTACAGGTTTTGGAGCAAACTCTTTTATAAAAACAACACCTTTTGTACCATCAATTTTGGATTTTACATAACATCTAAAATTAATTTCTCCAAAAGATTGGTGTAAGGGAATTTTAAAACCAAAAAAGTTGACTTTAGAAAAAGTAAAGGCAACCATGCTAAATAGAGCTTTGTTTTGGTATAAATCTAATGTCACATTGTTTGGTAAATATTTCTCTAAAATAGAAGCATCGCAAGAAAAAGTTTTGATGATTAAGTTTTCCCAATTTCCTGTCATAAATACTTTTTTCTTCATTTTATTTAATTTTTAAAACTTTCAGTAATAATTGAAAGTTTGAATTTAAATTTTTTTATTTAACTAATTTCAATAATTTTTTATAGAACCAATGTTCATCCGATTTGGCAAATTTATCTATAACCGAATTCAATTTAGAAGTAAAAGCTTCCAATGCGCTTACGGTTTCTCTAAACTGATTTATTTCTATATCGTTTCCTTTTACATCTTTTAAATCCTTCAAAATTTTAATAACAGGTTCAATTTCTCGTTTGCTACGCTCTCTGGTAATTTTACGAGCTACTTCCCAAATGTCTTTATCTGCAAAAAAGAAATCTTTACGTTCGCCAACTTTAAATGATTTGGTAACAATTCCCCAATCCATTAAAGCACGAATGTTCATATTAGCATTACCGCGAGAAATATGTAATTCTTTCATAATTTCTTCGGTAGATAATACTTCAGGAGTAATTAAAAGTAAGGCATGTATTTGTGCCATGGTTTTATTAATTCCCCAACTAGAGCCTAAAACTCCCCAACTTTGAATAAATTTTTCTTTGGTTTCTTTAAATTCCATACAACAAAGATAAACAAAATTATAGAACTTTCAGTAATTAATGAAAGCTTATTTGGGTTTCAAAAAAAATACGCTAATAAAAGTTAATATAATTAAGTAACAAACCTCAAAAATATACGTCTTATTGTTAAAATC
>WFMU01000387.1 GCA_015488935.1 Flavobacteriaceae bacterium
AGATGTGTATAAGAGACAGTATATAAACAGAAAAACATCTGACGATTTTATTGCTTTTAAATGTACATCTAGCAGATTGGTATCTGAGCTTTCTACAAATGTAAGCGATTGATTCTTTTAAATAAGGAATCTCTGTAATACTTTATGTAACTTTGCACTATAAATAAAAAGTAAATGACGCATAAAGCAGGATTTATAAATATAATAGGAAATCCAAATGTTGGTAAATCTACACTAATGAATGCCTTTATTGGAGAACGTTTATCTATAATTACATCTAAAGCGCAAACTACAAGACATAGAATTCTAGGAATTGTTAATGGTGCTGATTTTCAGATGCTATTTTCAGATACGCCAGGAATTATAAAACCTGCCTATGAATTACAAGAATCTATGATGGATTTTGTAAAATCTGCCTTTGAAGATGCCGATATTTTAATCTATATGGTTGAAATAGGAGAAAAAGATTTAAAAGACGAACAGTTTTTTAAGAAAATTGTAAATGCTAAAATTCCAGTATTGCTATTAATCAATAAAATAGATAAATCTACACCAGAAAAATTAGAAAAATCTGTTGCATTGTGGAAAGAAAAAGTACCAAATGCCCAAATATTAGCCATATCGGCATTAGAGAATTTTAACGTACAACCTGTATTCGATAAAATTTTAGAATTATTACCTGAAGGTCCACCATTTTATCCAAAAGATCAACTAACCGACAAGCCAGAACGTTTTTTTGTAAATGAAGCCATTCGCGAAAAAATATTACTACATTACAAAAAAGAAATTCCATATTCGGTAGAAATTGATACGGAAGAATTTTACGAAGAAAAAAAAATAATAAAAATACGCTCGGTAATTATGGTAGAGCGTAATTCGCAAAAAGGAATTATTATTGGGCATAAAGGAGCATCGTTAAAACGAGTTGGTACAGAAGCTCGTAAAGACCTCGAAAAATTCTTTAATAAAAAAGTGTTTTTAGAACTTTATGTAAAAGTAAATAAAGATTGGCGAAATAATTCTAGACAGTTAAAACGCTTTGGTTACAAAGAATAAAAACTTGCGTTTGGTATAAAAAAAAAATAACGAATCTAAAACATGAAATTACCTTTTAAAAAGCACATTTTACTTTTCTTATTATTGCTACTAAATGTTACTGTTAATTGTCAAATAGTAGAAGCAAAAGATAGTTCTGTAATTGTGCTAGAGAAAAGTCTTAAAGAAAAACTTACAGAATATTTACCAGATAGTACAGCAAAAAAAATATTAAAAAAAGACTTCAATAAAGTAAAAGATAGTACAATAACTAATTTAGAATTAGAAGCTAAAAGAATAATATTTAAGCTTCCAACATATTCTAAAATCCAAAATAGTTACACGGTACAAGAAGTGCCAAATCCAAAAAAGAGTGGTGGTACTGGCTATGTTTCTGACCCAAACGATTATATTTCAACAACAGATGAGCAAAAGCTAAACACACTAATTTGGAAAATAGAGCAGCATACTACAGCACAAATAGCCATTGTAATACTGCCAAGTATTGGTAGTGAAGTGCCAAAAGACTTTGCCGTAAAATTATTTAAAGCATGGCAAATTGGTCAAGCAGATACAGACAATGGTTTGTTAATATTAACCGTAATGGATCAACGCCGTACCGAACTAGAAACAGGTTACGGATTAGAGCCAATACTTACAGATGCAATATGTTATCGTATTGGAAAACAAGAAATAGTGCCACATTTTAAAAGAGGAAATTATGGAAAAGGATTAATTGCCGCAGTAGAAAAAGTAAAAGTGTTTTTAGAAAATCCCGAAGCAACAAAAGAAATTTATTCTAATGGAGTAACCTATAATAAAGCCTCTTTAAGAGAAAGAATGGGAGTTTGGTATTATATACTATTTGGTTATTTATTGCTAAGTGTCATTTTTTCATTGGTATATTTCGGATTAATCTTCGATATCGATAAATCGATAAACGATTATCATGCAAAGTACGTACGACTAGAAAAATATAAGGTAGGATGCTTAATGATACTAATACCATTGCCTTTTATTTTTCTGTATATGCTTATAAAAAGGCGATTAAAAAAATACCGATTTGCACCAAGATATAGTCGTGTTAATGGAAAAATAATGCATTTAAAAGACGAATGGGCAGAAAATAAATTTTTAGAAAAAGCACAAATATTAGAAGAAAAATTAAAATCTGTAGCCTACGATGTATGGGTAACCGAAGACGAAAGTGATGTTTTAATATTAGAATACAAAGGAACAAATTTAAAATATACCAACTGTAAAGAATGTGGTTACAAAACTTTTGGAAAAACAAAAACAAAGGTAATTACTACAGCAACTTATAATCGGAGTGGAAAGCGTATTGTACATTATAAATGTCGTAATTGTAATTATAAAGAAGAAAAAACCGAAGTTATACCACAAAAGACCTATAGTTCAGGAAGTTCTTCGAGTTCTGGAGGAGGTTCATCCAGCTTTGGAGGTTCCTCTAGTTTTGGAGGTGGAAGTTCTGGAGGTGGTGGTGCTGGTGTTAGTTGGTAAAATAGTTTCTGTTTACTATAAATTTTTTGTTAAAGACTGTACAATTTTATTATCTGCCAAAAACTCTTTTAAAATTACTTTAAGAGCAGTATAGGTTGGCACAGCAACTACCATTCCTAAAATTCCAAAGAGTAATCCAAAAATCATAATGGATAAAAATATTTCTAAAGGATGCGATTTAACCGATTTCGAAAATATAAATGGCTGACTTACAAATGCATCAAATAATTGTGCTATTAAAAAACCAATCATTACGTAAATGGTTGTTGGTAAAATTACAGTTTGAAAATCTTGCCCAATGTTACTAGACATTGTTAAAAATAACATTAATGTTCCTCCAATTAATGGACCAACGTAAGGAATTAAATTTAAGAAAGCCACTAATATTGCAATTACAAAGGCATTTTCTACACCAAAAATACTCAAAACTATAGTGTAAATAATAAATAAAATACTTATTTGAAATATTAAACCTATAAAATAACGCGAAAGTAAATCTTTAATCTTAGAGAATGATTTTGCAAAGCGATCTTCACTTCTGTTTGGTACAATAGCATGAAGCCCTTTGTTTAGTAAATCTTTATCTTTCATTAAGAAAAAAGAAATAAATAAAACAGATAAAATACCAATACCAATTGAGCCTAATGCACCAATAACAGAATTAAATATATTTGGTAATTTGTTTAGTTGAGAGGCTAAATCTAAGCTCTTTAATTGCTCAAAAATATTAATGTTACGTTCTTGAAAATAAGCATTTAAATCATTTATAGTCGTTTGTATATTATCTCTAAATTGATTGGAATTTAACAAAGCTAAGTTTTCTCCTTGTTTTTGGATTAGTGGTATAAACATACTAACCAAACCGATAAGTAAAGCTATAAAAAAAAACATGGTTGTAACTACTGCTAAAGTATTTCTAAATTTTAAACGCCTTTTTAAAAAGCGAATAATTGGTCTTGCAATTAACGATACTACTGCAGCAATAGCAATATAAGATAAAACAGATTGTATTTTATAAAAAAAGTAGAGTAATGCTAGTACACCAAGTATAATGGTAATAGCTCTTAAAATTC
>WFMU01000388.1 GCA_015488935.1 Flavobacteriaceae bacterium
AATTTATATAGTGTGTTTTGCTTTGTAATTGACATTAATAAGAAAAAAAAGTTATTGATTTAAAACCAAATAAACTATCATACTAAAGTTTTAAATTTAAAAAGTAACTTTTTTTTCTTATATTTGTTGTACATCCCTTTTAAAGTCAATTAAATATGAAAACAATTTTACTGTTTTTCGGACTGACAATTATTTTATCATTCGCTACAATCAATGCACAAGTTGGTATTAATACAACCAACCCAAATTCAAAATCTGAATTGGACATTATATCCAATGCAAAAGGTGTATTAATTCCTAGAATGACCTTGTTAGAACGAAATGCAATTAATCCCGCAGCTTCAGAAACAAGTTTATTAATTTATCAAACCGACAATACACCAGGTTTTTATTATTATGATGGCAGTAGTTGGGTAAAACTCAACACCTCAGCATCAAGCGATGACGACAAAGATTGGTTTAAAGAAGGCACAACCTCTAGTCCAAATGCGATAACCGATGATATGTTTACACAAGGTAACGTAGCCATTGGTAAAACTACAGCAGATTATCCTCTAGATATTCAAACAACAAATACTTTAAGAGGTTTTTCTTTACATAATACTTATGCATCGTCTGGAACCAACTATGGTATTTATAATTGGATGAGCAGATCTGGTTCTGGTAGCATCCAAGGATTTAATAACTACATTATTGGTAGTGGTAATGTAGATGTAATAGGTATTCATAATTTAATTAACCACAGTGGAAATAATACACAACAGTTAATTTATAATGCAATTTCGGGTAATGGTTCGGGTTTACATGAAGGTGTATATAATTTGATAGGTGGAAGCGGCGATGGAAATCAAAATGGAATGAGAACACAAATTACTAATTCTGGAAATGGTACTCATTATGGTATCGACAACCAATTAACAGGAAATGGTACAGGAAAACATTATGGCGTTATTAATCATATTAATGGTGCTGGTTCTAATGAACAATTTGGGATTCAAAATGAAGTAAGTAGTTCTGGCGATGGTATTCATTACGGTATCAATAATACTATTAGTGGATCTGGAGATGGATATCATTATGGTTCATACGCATTAATTAATGGTTCTGGAACTGGAATTCATTTTGGTTCTTATTCTTTTCTAACAGGAACAGGAAGTGGGCAGCAATTTGGTTATCGTAGTGATATCTCAAATTCGAATTCTAATACTCAATATGGTTTTTACACTGCTTTATTTGGAAATGGTAATGGAGTTCATTACGGAACCTATAATTCTATTTCTGGTTCTGGAACTGGATTACAATACGGAACTCGAAATCAAATATTAAATACTTCAGATGGTAATCATTTTGGTAGTTTTAATTTATTAGGAGCAAACGGAAATGGGAATAAAGTTGGTGTACAAAGCGATATAATTAATGATGGAACAGGTTGGCATATAGGTACTCGAAACAATTTAACTGGAGGTGCTTTATCTGGTAATACGGATGGTGTTTTTAATAATATTACACGCGGAGGTAGTGGCATAATAAATGGCATACGTAATGACATTACCAATGCTACTGCAACAGGTACAAAAACAGGAGTGAGAAATTTTATTTTGGGTAACGGAAGTGCAAAAACTGGTGTTATTAATTCCATACAAGGTACTGCTACTGCATCTCAAACAGGTGTTAGTAATTTTATTTCTACAACAAGTAATGTATTACAATATGGTGTTAAAAGTAGTATTGAAACTTTAGCTGGAAATAATAGTAATGCATTTGGTACATTTAATGATATTTTTGGCCAAGGTTTTGGCGCACATTATGGTGTTTATAATACCATATCAGGAACTGGTGGTAGCACAAAAGAAGGTGTTTATAATGAGATTTCTAATTCGGGTAATGGTCAACATATCGGTGTTTATAATAATTTAATAGGAACAAGTATCGGCCATCAAACTGGTGTATATAATCGAATTTCTGTTTCAGGTGTTGGTTCAGGTGCACATACTGGTGTATTTTCAGAAATAAGTGGCTCTGGAGGTGCTGGTATATTTGGTAATAATGTAATAATTTCAAACTCAAATAATGCTAGTCAAACTGGCTCTCAAAATATCTTATCTGGAAACGGTACTGGACATCATTACGGAACGTATAATAAAATTAGTGGCAATGGTGCAAGTACTACAGGTGCTGGGCATTGGGGAACAGTAAATGAGCTATCTGGTAGTAGCCCTAAAGCACAATATGGTACATATAATGGTATATTAAATACAGGAAATAATGCTCATTATGGAACACTATCCTTATTAACAGGTTCAGGTAACGGTGTACAATATGGTGCATATAATACCATATCAAATACAGGAAATAATGTCCATTATGGATTATACAATGTATTAACAGGTACAAACTCAGGGGAGCATTCTGGAGTTAATAACGAATTATCTGGTAGTGGTAATGGTGTTCAATTCGGGATTAAAAATAATATTACCAATACAGGTACTGGTAACCATGTTGGTACCTATAACAAAATGGCTGGATCTGGTACTGGTATTCAATATGGAGTTTATAATCTTATTTCTAATACTGGCAGTAATGCTTCACATTATGGTAATTATACAAATATGATTGGTAATGCTACTGGAACACAAACTGCTATTTATAATACTATATCTAACACAGGAAATGGTACGCATCACTCTATACATAACGTAATAACTGGTAGTGGTGATGGTGTCCAATATGGAACTTTAACTAATATTATGGTTAGTGGTAGTGGTAAGCATTATGGAAATTATAATACTTTAAACGGCTCGGGTAATGGAGATAAATATGGTTCATTTAATACTATTGGTGTAACAGCAGGAGGACAACATTATGGTGTTTATTCAAATGTTTTAAAAGCAAATAGCTATGCTGGTTATTTTTTAGGTAATGTATCTATTGGAACAACTCCTGCAAATAGTTACATTTTACCTGCTTCAAGAGGTTTAAACGGACAAGTTATCCAAACAGATGGCAGCGGAAATTTATCTTGGGTTTCTACAAATAGCATTGGTGATAATCTAGGTAATCATACCGCTACTACAGATCTGGATTTAAATTCAAACAACATAAATAGTGTTGCAACAGTATCAACTTTACCTACAAGTAATTATGATAAAATAAGAGTTTATAATTCTCCCAATTATACTATTGGTATCCATTCTAATATGACTTATGGTTTTTTAAATAGTTGGGCAATGACTTTTACAATGAATAATAGTGCTAGTAGAGGTTGGGTTTTTAGAGATGCCAATGATGCTCAAAATGATGGCGCAATGAGTTTAACAACAGATGGAAGAATGACCATTAAAAGATTTTTAGATTTACCTAGTACAACCGATGCAAATGGAAATACAGGATCTGGTGTCTTAGAAATTGGTAATTCACTTAGACTTGATGGTAATGAAATTATTACCAATACCAATACAACTTTATATTTACAAAATGGTAATAGTGGTGACCTCAGAATAGACAACAATACGCTAATGGTAGATGCTAGTTTAAATAGAGTTGGCATAGGAACAACTACGCCATCTTATCAATTACATGTATCTACTAATTCTGCCGCTAAACCAACGTCTGCCCTTTGGACTGTAGCCTCCGATAAGCGTTTAAAAAAGAATGTAAGACCATTTACAGATGGTTTAGAACTCATTAATAAAATTAAACCTATTTGGTTTACTTATAATGGTAAAGCTGGATTACCAACTGATACTGGTGTTGGAACTTTAGCACAAGAATTTCAAAAAATTGCTCCCTATATGGTTAAGCCTTGGCAATATGTAGATGAAGAAAAAGGAATTAACGAATCCTATCTTGCAGTTGATTATGGCCCTTTAAACTTTGTTATGGTAAATGCCATTCAAGAGCAACAAAAAGAAATAAAAAAATTGGAGCAAGAAAATAAAACCTTAAAAGAACAACTCCAAAATCAGCAAAAAAAGATAGATGCTATAGACAGTTTAAAAAAACGTTTAGATAAGATAGAAAAATTATTGATGAAAAAATAAATTTAGATTTAACACAATTCAATGGATAGTGTGTTTTGCTTTGTAATTGATAATTACAAAGCAAAACTTTTTATTCTTCTGTAGAATTTACAAAATCTGCTTTATTATTAATATGAATTGGCACATACTTTTCAAAAATAACTTTAGATATTACTTTTAAAGTTTTTCCATTTGTTGGATGAATTCCGGGTGAAGTAAAAAATTCTACTTTGTTAGGTTTTACTTTACAATACCAATATAAAGGCTTTCCTTCTGGAGAAAAAATAATATCACTTCTTTTTAAAACTACTTTTTTCATATTCTCCATTAATTTTTTATCCAGAGGAATTACCATAGTTCCGTATTTTGGATGTTTCGTTTTATTACAAGAAATTTCTACATATTTTGTTTTTTCCCAGACCATACAAGCAGTATTTTCGTTTGTAAAATACATTTCGTAACCTTTAAAAAATAGAAAGAGTAATACAATAGAACTAATTACAATTAATTTTAAAGGGGAATTTGAAACCATTATTCCAGAAATAGGTTCCGTAATTTTAATAGTAGATTTATGCGTACTCTTGTATGCAGCATAATTTTCATAACCCAAATATTTACATAAAACATTAACATTTTCTGCCGTCAAAGAACCAACATTCTTTTTTTGTAAAATATATTTATCATAACTTCTTAAAAGTGTCCTTTTATGAATAATAATATTAAATTTTTCTTCAATACGCTGCGAAATATGTTTAGATAATGCTGTTTTTGCTTTTGAAGCACATTCTTCTTCCGCTTTTTTAAAGACCTCTTTAACAATTCTCTGTGTCATAAAAATGTTTTTTTTTACAAATATATCATTTTTAAATTTTAATAATCACGTCTAAACCCTTGCCGTTATTAGTGTCATAAAATTGTCTTTCTATTGTCTTATTTCTGTCGTATAAAAAATAACACCATTGAAATATGTTTGCATTGTCAACGAGTTCCGTTACGATTTGCTACCGTAACATTTGTACAAAACTCATTGTCTCGAAAAGTTGTAGTGCAGTTCATGCATGGTAAACTGGGAAGTAACCTTACATTCTGCATTACACTTTTCACTTCCCAACGAGAGTAATCTCATTACAAATAATGAAATGTTTCATCGTGAAACATCGCATCTGAGAAAGTCTTGGATAGCAATACTTATGTCAAATTTTAAAAATAATACAAAATGAAAAAAATAATTTTAATAATACTTACGGTTTTCCTCAATGCAGGTTTATTTTCTTGTACACCAACAGAAGATGCTTATTTAGATGACAATCAAACAGAATTAAGTCCAACTGGTGGCGAAGATGGAGATATTCCGCCCGAAGAAGAACAAGGTGTATAAAAACACCATATAATTAAAAAAATAGTTTTAATTTAGAGGAATGAAAAAGTTTAGAAAATCATTCCTCTTTTTTTGTTTTATTTTTATCTCCATTTATATCTTTTCACAAAAAAATATAGATAGCTTAAAATACCATGTTGCGTTAAAAAATAGTAACCAAATAATAGATAGTGCAAAAAAATATAAAATAGAAGCATTATTATTAAAAGGATACAATAAAAAAAGTAGTAATTATTACGTTTTAAAACAATACAACAATGCTATTAATACCGCAAAATTATTATTAAAACTTAGTCTGCAACTAAAAAATGATTCTATGGTTGGACTTTCCTATAAAAAATTAGCAACTTATTATAGACTAGCTGATAGCTCATTGCTATCGTATAAATATTATAAAAAATACTATGAAATTAGCCGTGTTAACAAAGATACACTTGCACAAGTTAAAGCCCTCAGGCACATTGCTATTTTCGAAAAGGATTTTGGTTCTTCTCAAGAAAGTGAAAATAATGCTACCAACGCACTAATACTCGTTAATAAATTAAAATCGAATAAAAAAATTTCGGAAGCTAGATTAGCACTTTATAACCATATTGGTATTCTTTACAAAGAAAGAGGAGATTATGATAAAGCAATTGAATTATATAATAAAGCTTTGGCTAAAGTAATAAACCAAGACGATAGGAATACCATATTAAACAACATTGCAAATGTATATTTAGAGCAAAAAAAATACGATGCTGCAATAGGTATTTATACCAAAATTTACAATAAAGTTCGCAATTCTAAAGATACCACGGCAATTGCTAGGGTATTGAGTAATCTAGGATTAACACAATCTTATAATAATAATCCCAAAGGTTTAGAGAATATGAAGAAAGCTTTAAAAATACGAACAAATAAAAATAATATTAATGGAATATACCATAGTTATATGCATTTAGCAGAATATTACAGCCTAAAAAATAAGAGTAAAAAGGTAAAATTCTATGCAAACAAGGC
>WFMU01000389.1 GCA_015488935.1 Flavobacteriaceae bacterium
AAAAAACACCAACTACTAAAGTTTGGTGGGATTTATAAAATATTTGTATTTTAAAATTAGAAAGAGGTTGCCATGCAGCCTCTTTTTTTATGCATTCAAAACACCCAACAAACAATCCAAATCCTCTTTCGTATGATTGGCAGTAATAACAATTCTATTAATAGTATTGTTACCATACAAAAAATTAGTAGTAATAATTTTATGTTTAAAAAGTTTAGCTTTTAAAACTTCTGGATAATAACATACTGGATAATCAAGCGAAAAACGAAAGAGCATTTGCTTGTTTAAACGACTATAAAAATACTTTAAATTAGATTTTAGTTGTTTTAATTGTGCTTGATAAATATCTTTTGCATCGATAATACTTTGTAAATAAGCAGGATTTACACCAGCAGCACCAATAAATAACGCATTATTTTTAATTTTATCAATAAATACTTTGTCACTAGCAATAATACCTCCAGAAATACCATACGATTTACTCAAAGAAGAAACCAAAATTTTTCGTTTGATTATTGGATGATGAATATCGGAAGAAATTCCACCACCATTTTTACCCAAAATTCCTAAACTATGCGATTCGTCAATAAGTAGTGTTACTTTTTTTGAAGGATGGATATCCTGTAAAAAATCAAAATTAGTTGCTTCTGTTTTTAATGATAAAATAGCATCCGAAGTAATAATAATTTCTTCATCTTTATTATCTAATAACATTGGATTTAAATTACCTGCAATAAAAACAGGAGTACTTTTTTTAAAGATTATAGAAGCATGTGAATTATTAAGATGAAAAGATGTTACATTATTTCTTGTAAAAAAGTCTTTGACAAGAAAACTAGCAAGTGTACCTGAAGATACACTTAATGAAGCATCAAAATTTAAAAAATTAGCAAAGTAGGTTTCAAAAGTATTATAAATAGCTAATTTTATATTTGCATTTCGAGAACTGCCATACGAAGTTCCCCACTTTTTTAAATTAGCATTTACAATAGAAATAAAAGCAGTGTTATTTTGCATACCCAAGTAATGTGTACCGCCAAAATACAAGTAATTTTCCTCGTTTACACGAATTTTTCTATCTGGATATTTATCTACAATCATTTTAAACTTGCACCAGTTCCATTACCATTGGCATAGGTAGTTTTACCATCTATTATAGAAACACCATTGGCAATATCATTTTTAAGAAGTAACGCGCCATCCATATCTACATAATCTAAAAGAGGCAATAGATGCGCAATGGCAGAAATACCTACAGAAGACTCTGTCATACAACCAACCATAGTTTTTAAACCAAGGCTTCGAGCTTTTTCTAGCATTCTTTTTCCAGAAGTAACGCCACCACATTTTACTAATTTAACATTAACACCATGAAAGTGATTGTAACATTTTTCAATATCTGCTTCAATTTGGCAACTTTCATCGGCAATAATAGGCAAAACAGAATTTTTAAATAACTTATGATGTCCAACCCAATCTTTTGCAGGAAGTGGTTGCTCAATAAATTCGACACCAAGTTCTTTTAAAGCAATAGCATTCTTTAATGTTTCATCAACCGTCCAGCCACAATTTGCATCAACTCTAAAAATGGCATTCGTTTGTTCTCTAAGCGCTTTAATAATTTTTATATCCTCTTTAGTTCCAAGCTTAACTTTATAAATTGGCCAAGGCATTTCTTCCATTTTTGCCAACATATTTTCAATAGTATCAATACCAATAGTAAAATTTGTAAGTGGATTATTTATTGGTTTTAATTGCCAAACTTCATACAATTTCTTGCCTTGCTTTTTTGCATATAAATCGTTGTAAGCAATATCTAAAGCACAAAGTGCAAACATATTTTCTTTTAAATAAGGGAAAACTTTATTCCAAAAAGCAGTAGGTGTTTCCTCTTTAGTACTTTCGATAATCGATTTAATTTTAGTTAAATCTAACATCATTTT
Source organism: Flavobacteriaceae bacterium (assembly GCA_015488935.1). Taxonomy (GTDB): domain Bacteria; phylum Bacteroidota; class Bacteroidia; order Flavobacteriales; family Flavobacteriaceae; genus S010-17. Next base: position 1,944 of record WFMU01000389.1, read on the forward strand.
TTGTACCGTAATGTTGTAGTATGGATTTGATGTAGCTTCACCTATACCTTCAAAATTGCCATCCTTTAAGGTTACAATTAAGGTAGGTTGTGTATCATAAGACTCTCTAGAAATGGTAAATCGATGCTTTAATTTAAGCAAATATTCGTCTAATTGTAATTTCATTTTATGAAGTATTAAATACCGAAAATACAATTAAATTCGAAAATTAAAAAATAAAAGTTACTATTGTTTTTTCTTTCCACTACGCATAAACAGAATCAGCATTAATGCTAATCCACCAAAAACTGTAAATAAAACAATACCACCAACAATACCCATTCCCCAATCAATAAGCGGTAAAAAATTCTTTATCATCCTAATCGTTTTTTTAATTAAGATACAAAGTTAAGTGAAAAAATAGTAAAATAAAGTGATTTTTATCACATATAAAATAAATAGATAAAAAAATCACGCTAATTTAAACATAAAGAGTACTTTTGCACCTCATAAAAAATAAGATATGCAATCTATTAGAAATATCGCTATTATAGCACACGTTGATCACGGAAAAACAACCTTAGTCGATAAAATTATTGACCAAGCAAAAATTTTAGATGAACGTAAAGTAAGAACAGAATTATTATTAGATAGTAATGATTTAGAAAGAGAAAGAGGAATTACCATTCTTTCTAAAAATGTTTCGGTAACCTATAAAGGTGTAAAAATTAATGTAATCGACACACCAGGTCACGCCGATTTTGGAGGAGAAGTAGAACGTGTTCTTAAAATGGCTGATGGTGTATTATTATTGGTAGATGCTTTTGAAGGACCAATGCCTCAAACTCGTTTTGTATTAGGTAAAGCTTTAGAATTAGGATTAACTCCAATTGTAGTAGTAAATAAAGTAGATAAAGAAAATTGTACTCCAGATTTAGTACACGAAAAAGTTTTTGATTTAATGTTTGCTTTAGATGCTAGTGAAGAACAATTAGATTTTCAAACCATATATGGTTCTGCAAAAAATGGTTGGATGAATACCGACTGGAAGGAAGAAACAGATAATATTATTCCACTATTAGACTATATTGTAGAGCATATTCCTGAAGCACCATATAGAGAAGGAACACCACAGATGCAAATTACATCCTTAGATTTTTCGAAATTTACTGGACGTATTGCAATTGGACGTTTATTTAGAGGTGATTTAGAAGTAAATAAAGACTATATGCTTTGTAAAGCAGATGGTACAACAAAAAAAGTACGTATTAAAGAATTACACGTTTTTGAAGGAATGGGTAAAGCTAAAGTAGAAAAAGTACGTAGTGGCGATATTTGTGCAATTACAGGTATTGATGGTTTTGATATTGGTGATACTATTGCAGATTTAGAAAATCCTGAGGCATTACCACGTATTGCTATTGACCAACCAACAATGAGTATGCTTTTTACCATTAATAACTCACCATTTTTTGGAAAAGAAGGAAAATATGTAACATCACGTCATTTACGTGATAGATTGGAGCAAGAATTAGAAAAAAATCTTGCCATGAAAGTAGAATATACAGATTCTGAAGATAAATTTATTGTTTTTGGTAGAGGTGTTTTACACTTATCGGTATTAATTGAAACTATGCGTAGAGAAGGTTACGAATTACAAGTTGGTAAACCAAATGTAATTATTAAAACCATCGATGGTGTAAAATGTGAACCAATGGAAACATTATCTATCGATGTACCAGAAGATGTTGCAAGTAAAGCTATTAATTTAGTTTCTTTACGTAAAGGAGATTTACTTGTAATGGAACCAAAAGGCGATTTACAACATTTAGAATTTACAATTCCATCTCGTGGATTAATAGGTTTACGTAATAGAATATTAACCGCAACTGCAGGAGCTGCAATAATAAATCACCGTTTTTCTGAATATGCCCCTTATAAAGGAAGTATGTCAACAGATGATTTTAAAGGTGCAATTGTTTCTTCGGTAACTGGTAAAGCAACCGCCTATGCTATTGATAGACTGCAAGATAGAGGGCGTTTCTTTATCGACCCAAATCAAGAAATATATAAAGGTCAGATTGTTGGTGAAAATAGTAAAAGTGAAGATATGGCTGTAAACTTAATTAAAGGAAAACAGTTAACCAATGTTCGCTCTTCTGGAACGGATAATGCCGCAAAAATATTTCCGAAAGTAGATTTTTCTTTAGAAGAATGTATGGAATATATTAAAGATGATGAATATTTAGAAGTAACACCATTAAGTTTACGTATGCGTAAAATTAACTTTGTAAAATAAATAAGCGCATATAAAACAAAAAATGATTACTACTTTTTTAGCTATTTTGGGTAAAGCTGTTTTGGCAAAACAGCTTTACCTAAAAACAGATTTACATGTATTATGTTTAAAAGCGAAGCCAATCTATGTCTTTTGCGGAACAGCAATATTTATTAATAGTACTTTAAAAACGTAAAATAATTTTTAAAAAAAGACGTTGTAATTAATAATATATAAACCAAAAAATGAGAATACTTCCAATATTAAAAAGTACCATTCTATTGCTATTTATTTTGTCTTGCACAAAAAATATTCCAACAGAAATAACAACTATAAAACCACAACTCTTGTTTAAATCAGGATTTGAAGGTGATGTTAAAATTATCACTAATCCAGATGTAAATAGTATCGATTATGATTTAATTACAGGAACCGATTCCGAAACAAACTTTACATGGCCAATTTCTATTCTTGGTGCAAATGGAAGTGGTTTACATTATGTAGAAGACGATAATCGCAATGCTGTTACCTCTGAAATCCAAACCGTAATTGGACATAAAGGAAATGAAACTAAAGCTTTGTATAATAAAGAAAATTACGATATCGGTGTAACACAATGTCCATACGAAATTTTAGATATTGTGGATGGTAAAAAAGATTTATATGTAAAATATTGGATTAAAATGGATGCCGAAAGTTTACATCAGATAAACAAATGGCGTACCTTTTTTGAATATAAGACAAAAGATTATGCCAATGGCACAGGTTTTAGACTAATTGCATTTATTTATACCGACTTACAAGGAAATGCCTATTGGCATTGGCAAGGAGATAAAAATTCAGAAAATGCTATTTGGGAATTGGATAATTACGATATACCCGTACCACAAAACGAATGGTTTTTAACTGAGTTTTATTGGCATTGGAGTAATGGAAATGATGGTAGAGCTTTATGGAAAATTAATGGAGAGATAGTTGGTGACCATCATGGACCAACCACTAGAAATTCAAAACCTATTGATTTTATTATGCTAACTCAAATTTATGGCGATGCAAATCCAAAATACCAATGGATTGACGATATTGAAATATGGAATGGCATGCCTAAATGACGGCGCGTTTAAAAAAATCTAAAAATCAGGCATCTTGATTTGTAACGTGTTGATTATTAATTTTTTTAGTGTTTTTTCACCAGATTCTATTTAAATTATAACACGTTTTAATCGATGGGTTAGACCTGCAATAATTTCATA
>WFMU01000390.1 GCA_015488935.1 Flavobacteriaceae bacterium
AATCCATTCTTTGATTTTTAAAAAAATGTTATCTTTGAAGAATAACTTAAACCAAACTTATGAATTTATCCACTTTAGATTATAGCATTATCTTCGGGTTTTTTGCTATTACATTAATTATTGGAATAATTGTTTCCAAAAAATCTGGCGAAAATACCGATGAATTTTTCCTTAGCGGAAGAAATATGCCTTGGTGGCTACTTGGATTTTCTATGGTTGCTACCACTTTTGCTGCAGACACTCCTCTTTTTGTTGCCGATGTTGTACGACAAAAAGGTGTTTCTGGAAACTGGGTTTGGTGGACTTTTCTCCTTACGGGAATGCTAACCGTTTTTGTTTATGCTAGACTTTGGCGAAAATCTAATGTAAAAACAGATATAGAATTTTATGAATTGCGGTACAGCGGTAAAGCGGCTCGTTTTTTAAGAGGATTTAGAGCCTTGTATTTAGGACTTGTTTTTAATGTTTTGGTAATGAGTGCTGTGATGTTAGCTGCCATTAAAATTGGTGGTATTATGTTAGGATTATCGCCTTGGCAAGTAGTTGGCTATGCCGGAATTGTAACTGTAATTTTTAGTGCTATTGGCGGTTTTAAAGGTGTGGTTTATACCGATTTTTTATTGTTTATTGTTGCCATGATTGGTGCAATTGCTGCCGCATACTACGCAGTAAACTTACCAGAAGTTGGTGGTTTAACAAAACTATTAGAAAATGAACAAGTAGTAAGTAAAATATCTATTTTACCAGACTTTAGTAATACAGAATTAATTATGAGTTTATTAATAATTCCACTTGCCGTACAATGGTGGAGTGCTTGGTATCCTGGAGCAGAACCTGGAGGTGGAGGTTATATCGCACAACGTATGTTGGCAGCAAAAGACGAAAAAAATGCCATTGGAGCAACTTTCTTTTTTAATATTATGCATTATGCAATTCGACCATGGCCATGGATTTTAGTTGCTTTAGCTTCTATTGTTGTTTTTCCTACATTAGAAAGTATTCAAGAAGCATTTCCTGCAATCGAGGCTAGTAAATTAGGACACGATTACGCCTATCCTGCCATGTTAACTTTTTTACCAAAAGGATTATTAGGTTTGGTTTTAGCATCTTTAATCGCTGCTTTTATGAGTACTATTTCTACGCATTTAAATTGGGGTTCTTCCTATATTGTAAACGATTATTACAAACGCTTTGTAAAACCAGAAGCTACAGAAAAAGAACAAGTACTAGTTGGTAGAATCTCTACCGTAGTTTTAATGGTTCTAAGCTCGTTTTTAGCCTTAAAATTTACCAATGCATTGCAAATATTTGACACTATAATAATGTTTGGAGCAGGAACAGGTTTATTATTTATTTTACGATGGTTTTGGTGGCGAATTAATTCATGGAGCGAAATATCTGCCATGTTATCTTCTGGTATCATTTCTTTATTATTTGCACATTACGAAAAATCCCTTTTTGGAGCTGAGCAAATATTTCCTACTTGGTCAAAATTCCCTTTAGTAGTACTGATTACCACCATTATTTGGGTTGCAGTTACCTATCTTACACAACCCGAAAAACAAGAAACTTTAGAAAAATTTTATGCAAAAATACAACCTAATAAAACAGGTTGGAAAAATGTAATTGCCAAAGCAAATGAAAACGGAAATAATATTGTGGATACAAGTATAGATACCAGCCTAACTTACGGAATTATTGCCATGATAGTAGGTACGCTTTTAGTATATAGTATCTTATTTGCAATGGGTAACTTTATTTATGGAAAAATAAATTTAGCCTTACTACTAAGTGGTTCTACTATAGTCTGTACATTTGTTTTAATTAAACTTTGGGATAAGATAAAAAAAGGATTTTAATAAGATGCAAACAAGAGTTGAATCGGTAGATATTTTACGAGGATTAACCATTGTTGCCATGATATTGGTAAATAACCCAGGAACTTGGGCACATATTTACGCTCCATTAGAACATGCTGCATGGCATGGTTTAACACCTACAGATTTAATTTTTCCATCCTTTATTTTTATTGTAGGTATTTCCATTTCATTTGCTTATAAAGCAAAAAAATTAAATGCAACAAGCTATAAGAAAATTACCATACGAAGTTTAAAATTAATTGCTTTAGGTTTATTTCTAAATTGGTTTTTACCTTACTTTCCATTTTTTAAAAGTTTTGAAACTTTGCGATTTCCTGGCGTTTTACAACGTATTGGTATAGTTTTCTTCTTTTCTGCATTGTTATTTTTGCGTTTTCAGTGGAAAACATTACTAATAATAGCATTTTCTACATTACTTATTTATTGGTTGTTTTTAGGGTTTGTACCTTTGCCAGATGGAAGTTTGCCTACATTTGATAGAGCACCAAATAATTGGACTTGCTATTTAGATAAACTCATCTTAGGAAAACATACTTGGAAATCCGATTACGACCCAGAAGGTTTTTTAAGTACCATACCAGCAATAGTTACTTGTATTTTTGGAATTTTAATTGGTAAGTTGCTTACTTCATCCAAACAAAATAAAGTAACTTTATTAGCTACTTTTGGTATTATTTTAAGTGTACTCGGTTTGGCACTACATCCTTGGTTCCCTATAAATAAGGCAATATGGAGTAGTAGTTTTGTATTAATAACGGCAGGTATTACTACCTTAATTCTTACTATTGTTTATTATTTTACAGATGTTAAAAAAATAAAATTTGGAACGCTATTCAAATATGTTGGCATGAATGCTATTACCATTTTCTTTTTATCTAGTTTTACTTCAAAAATATTTTCTCTACTAAAGATCGGAGGAAATAGTATTCATGGAACATTGTACAAATCTATTTATGTTTCGTCTGCAATTAGCGATAAAACCTCTTCGTTATTATACGCTTTGTCTGTGGTTGTTTATTATGTACTACTTGGCTATTTTTTATATAAAAAGCGAATATTTATTAAGGTTTAGGGTAA
>WFMU01000391.1 GCA_015488935.1 Flavobacteriaceae bacterium
ATATTGTTGTGTTTAAACTATCTATAAATTGTGCTAATATTATTTCATTATAATTACTGTAAATTTGATGAGTTCCAAAACCAATTTGTTTATTTAATAAATTATTCTTTATTAAAATTGCTTTTGTTTGACGTGCTACTGCTTCACCAGAATCTATTATTCTAATATCTTTTGAAATCATTTTTTTAATTTTTGGAATTAAAAATGGATAATGACTACATCCTAAAACTAAATAATCAATATTTTTTTTGGTTAAATTGTCTATATAAACAGTTAACAATTTATCTAATTCTTTTGTATGAATTTTTCCTGCTTCTATTAAAGGAACTAAGCCTTCACCAATTTGTTCTATAATTTGAACATCGTCAGAAAATTTATCTGATGTAGAAGCAAACAATTCACTATTTAAAGTACCTTTTGTAGCTAAAATTCCTATTTTTTTGGTTTGACTATTCAAGGCTGCTGGTTTTATTGCAGGCTCAATACCTATAAAAGGCACATTGTAATGTTTACGTAAATAATCAATGGCATTTGTTGTTGCTGTGTTACACGCCACTACAATAATTTTACAACCTTTACTTAATAGCAATTCAGTATTTTTTACACATAAATCAATAATTTCCTGCTGTGTTTTTTGACCATAAGGTGCGTTTTTACTATCAGCTAAATACATTGTATTTTCTTTTGGCAAAAGAGATACAACCTCTTTCCAAATAGAAATTCCGCCAATACCAGAATCAAAAACACCAATAGGATTATTATTCATAACACAAAAGTAATGATTTATTAATAACCTGAGTTAGACCTAATATTTGTTTACAGTTTAGATAAATTTTTATTCAATTTGAAGGTGAATTTTTGAAAGACTAGCTGGTTAGTTTGAAAAAATATGACAAGAAACCTACATAATAGGTTCACGATTTCCAATAAAAAATATTAAAGTAAGAGTAATTGGAAAAAATTTATCAAATTCGAAGGAAATTCAAATATCTTGTTTCTTATGTCTAAAAGTGAAGAAGTCAAATGTCTTTTGCTGTATATAAAACCACTGTTTTCAGGGATAGCTTTTTCACGGTATTTAGTCTATTTTAAATTATTATCTAGGTTTATATTTGTATCATAAAATAAAAACCTTAAAATTTAAAATTATGATTTACGGAATTTCACTTATCTTATTAAGTATTATTGCAGTACCTTCTTTACTGCTTTCAAAAAAACCGAACGCAAAAGAATTATTAGAAAAAGTAGCACCCTACCAAGGTTGGATAGGTGTTGTATTTACTATTTGGGGAGTGTGGGGAATTATCTCGGCATTTTTAAATATCGGATGGTTAACGTCTGCACCAATTTGGTGGATAACTCTACTGGCAGGTAACCTTATGGAAGCAACTTTAGGTTTTATGTTAGGTTATGGTTTAATTAGCAGTTTTGTAGCAAAAAATGAAGAAGCAAAGGCTAAAGCGGAATTAGTTAGAGCAAAAATCGCACCCAAGCAAGGTAAACTAGGCATCTTAGGATTAATTGTAGGTGCTTGGATGATTGTAGCTTCTTTTCTATTTATGGTATAGTTATTAAACTACTACTAGCTTGTAGCTGGTAGTAGCTTAATTAAAGGTTATGAACATAAAGTTCATTTTAAATTATTAATTCGTATTTTTAGGGTGAGATACTTATATACTCACCCTTTATTAATACGTTAACTTTTAATGATGTAACAATAATAAAATAACACAAACGTTATCTCTTTAATGAAACCTTATAAAACATTCTTTTATTTTTTAGTATTTATGGTACTTAGTGCATGTGATAAAACAACTACTAATATTCAAGAAGATGAAAACTTCTTCTTTAAAGATGATTTTGAAACACAAAACACTATTATCGATGAACTTTTCGCAACAGATGATAGTAGATGGTCTAATATACAACGTTCTAATCCTTTAAATAAAACAAATGAAATTTCTATAGTAACTACTCCAGTTTTAAAAGGTCAAAACTCTTTAAAAATACACGCATTTCAATCCAATAGTAACTTGTCAAAAATGGATATTGAAAAAGGAGGATTCAAAGCCTATGCAGGAGATAAAGTTATAATTAAAGCAGCCTTTTTTATCAACTCAACCGCAAGTATTAAAGACCTTTTTTTAATAGATTTAGAATCTTGTTCGTGTTGGGATCCAAATGTTGCAGCAAACCCTTCTATAGATGGCGATAATAAATGTCCGGGTATTCGATTAAAAATGTCTGGAGGAAATGACTACTTATCTATAGAAAGAGGAAAAATTTCTGGCAGTATCATAGAGCAAACAACATTTGCGTTTCCTAGAAATCAATGGGTTAATGTACAATGGGAACTAACATTATCAGACCATGAAGATGGAATGAATAGGCTTCTTATAAATGGAGAAGAAGTATTATCTGTAAATGCGATGAATATGCCAAATGCACAAATATTTAGGACTGTTTTTGCAAATGAAGGCATTAATTTTACCTTGCAAGAACCCGTTTTTTACGAAAGAGTTCAAATAGGAGCAACGGCACATCCAACTTCTGGAGATATTGAACTTTTTGTTGATGATTTTTCAATTTCAGTAATAAAAAGATAACCACTTTCTTATTTTTAAGCTCTTATCCCTAGTTTCAGGGGTATAATTTTAATAGTTTTCAGGGTGCATATAGTCAATATAAACGTTTATTTTTGTAGTATTATTTTTAATAATTACAGACCAAAAACTCATGAAATCACTATTTATATTAGTAATCGCCATATTTCAATTACAAAGCCTATTCAGTCAACAAAAGATTTATTTTGATAAAAAATGGAAATCCACCACAAAAGAAAACGCAGCCTATTATAGATTAACAGAAAAAGAAAATGATAGTTTATATGCTGTAAAAGACTATTATATAAATGGTACTTTACAGATGGATGGACATACTACAAGCTTAGAAAAAGATATTTTTAATGGTACAGTAAATTGGTATGATAAAAATGGTAAAATAACAATTACCAGAAATTACAAAAAGGGAATTTTAGAAGGTGATGTTATTGATTACAGAGGTCCTTTTTCAACTCGTTGCCAATATAAAAACTTCATGCCTTATAATGGCTCAATATATACTAACAACACTTCACCTGCACAGTATAGCGACTACACCGATGGTAAGAAAACTTCCTCCAATTCTTACTATAAAAACAGTACACAAACTGCAATTAAAACAAGTTATTACTATTACAAAAAATATAAAAATTATTATCCATTACAAGAAGTGTTTTACGATAAGAATAATCAGATTATCGGAACTTTAAATTACTCTAAAAACCAAAGTTTAATTCCAGATAATGGTACAAAAATTACTTTTTATCTAGACGATAATCAACCCATTGGAATTAAGTCTAAAGTAACCTATGCCAATTCTACTTTAGAAGGAGAAGCCATTACGTATCATAAAAATGGGAAAGAATGGTTAAAAGGAAGCTATAAAAATGGCAAAAAACACCAAGGTGACTTTTTAGAAAGTAAAACACAAAGACATTTTGAAAATGGTATGCTAACCGAAAAAATTAGTTACGATAAAAATTTTACTGTTTTAACTAAGATGCAATACAAAAATAATAAACCTTATGAGGGAACGGAATATATTTATAATGGAATAGTAACCTACAAAAAAGGAAAATTAATAAAAAGAAAAGATTTTTATGATGCTAAAAAACATCAAATAAAAAAAAATGCCACTTGTAGTAATGATATATGTACCATAGAGTGGTACAATAGGCAAGGTAAATTACTAGGTACAGCAACAAGTAAAAAAAATACCATAACCGATGGTTTAGAACTTGCATACAATAAACTGACATTCTATAAAAATGGCCTGAAAAATGGCATACAGAAAGAATATAAATCGGAGTTGCTTAACGAATTAATAGCAGAAGCACTTTATAAAAACGATAGTATTATTTATACAAAAACCAAAAAACCAAAAACCGATACATTTTATCGTTGTGACTATAAAAATAACGAACCCTATCAAGGTGTTGAATATGTTAGTGATTATAAAAACACAAAATATTACGAAAATGGCAAATTAACAAAGGAAGTTGCTTATATAAAAGATGCAAAAACGAAAGAACTTAGCGTTCAGTTAATTCAATTTTATGACACATCATCTAAATACAAAAGTGTTCGTAAAGAAATACAATATGTACATGGTAAAGAATATATGGTAACGTATAGAAATTCTTTACCTTATAATGGTATGTCTTGGTTTCTAAACACCTTGTTTACCTATAAAAATGGCAAAAAAGAAGGTTTATACCAAGTTTATGATACGAATAAAAAAATAATTGTAGAAAAGGGTAATTATGTAAATAACCAAATACAAGGAAAGGTAACATATACACCTATTGAAAATCATAAATATCCATTTATAACACACAAACCAAGTATTTGTGAATTTGTGGATAGTAAACCATATAACGGAACAGTCTCTACAAAAAACGAAACAACCCATTATAAAAATGGTAAAAAAACAGGTGTTTGTGCAACGTATTTTAGTGCGTACACCAATATACTTGCAAGAAAAATCACTTATAAAAATGGTAAAAAAGAAGGCGAAGAAAGTGTCTATTTAATACACAACAAAATACTTAAAGGAATTAATAAATATGATAAACCATTTTCTGGAGAATTTTATAACCTTAAAAATAATGTAGTAGAAACCTATGTAGAAGGTAAAAAACAAGGACAATTCATTGTCTTTAACGACTATAAATTAATGCAAACACAACAATACGATAAAGGAAAATTGTTATCCGAAAAAACCATCAATCTAATTAAAAATGATAGTATTATTGGCGAAGGAATTTATAAAAACAATAAGCCCTATCAAGGTAAATTTGTTAGCAAACAGGAAGGCTATCAAAAATATGTAATTACGCCATATAAAAAAGGAGTAAAAGAAGGCGTAGAAAAATTAATTCATGCTGACTATAAAGGAATTACAACACTAACTTCTACAACTTATAAGAAAGGAAAAAAAGAAGGTGCATATAAAAGCAACTATCATTTTTCAAACAAAAGAAGGCAAATTAGTGGCATTTATAAAAAAAATAAACCATTTAATGGTGAATTTGTAACGAATAATGATGAAGATTTTCATGTAATTTCAAGATTTAAAAAAGGACTAAAAGAAGGATACGAAACCTACTACTTTAAAGGAAAAACAGATAGCCTTCTGTATAAATTAGGAAAACCAATAGAAGGTATTCAATACGAATTAACAAAAGCAATATACACTAATAACATCTTAAAACACCACTATAAAAA
>WFMU01000392.1 GCA_015488935.1 Flavobacteriaceae bacterium
GTATTACATTTTCTGCTTTTTCTCAAAATGATTTAGATACTATTCTAAATAATGAAATAGAAAATCCTACCATAGAAGTGGCAGCTACTTTTAAAGGTACTCGATTGTTAAATGGCCATTCGGTAGAAACTCGAAAAAAAGGTGTTTTTGAATTTTTAATATCGCATCGTTTTGGACGACTTAATTCTGGAATTGACGAATTATTTGGTTTGGATCAATCGAATATTCGTTTTGGCTTTGAATATGCTTTTACCGATAATTTTACGTTTGCATTAGGTCGTAGTTCGTTTGAAAAAACATACGATATGTATCTAAAATACAAACTTTTAAAACAGAAAAAAGGGAAAAAATCATTTCCATTTAGTGTAACTTTTTTACATAGTACTACCGCAGAAACTGCAAAAAATTACAATCCAGCTAAAAAGCCAAGTTTTATTGATAGGTTAGTTTATAGTAACCAACTAATCATTGCTAAAAAATTTAATGCTAAGTTTTCTTTTCAAATAGTACCTACATTTATTCACCATAATACTGTAAAAACAGTTAATGACGCAAATAACATATTTGCAATAGGTTTTGGAGGCCGTATAAAATTAAATAATCGTTTTGCAATAACTGGCGAGTACTTTTATAATACGGCTCCTTTCCAATCTACCAAAGTTTACAATCCTATTGCTTTAGGATTAGAAATTGAAACTGGTGGCCATGTATTTCAATTAATATTTACCAATGCCATATCTATGATTGAAAAGGGATTTATAACCGAAACAACAGGAAATTTTTTAAAAGGAGATATTCATTTTGGATTTAATGTCTCTAGAGCTTTTTAAAACAAAAATATGTATAAAATAAAAATAATGTATATACTACTTATTGTAGTATTAGTATCGTGTAACAAAGAAGGAGAGTATAAACTAATATCTACTGTTCCAGATTTAGAAATGCCAAATAATCATCTAAAATTTAAAGAAATTGAAGAGTATAAAAATTATAAAATTGTAAGTACTCATTTTAGAACAGATAAAAATGAATTGCGCTATATTCTTGCAAATAACATAGCATTTAAAGCTTATAACAAAAAAACTCCTTTTCCTAATGGTAGTAAAATTGTAAAAATAGGATGGATAGTAGAAAAAATGCCAAATTTTACTGTTGCTTTAGAAGCAAAAAAAATACAACGTATCGAATATATGATAAAAGACGATAAGCGTTTTTCTAAAAATCCAGGAAATTGGGGTTATGCTAGATTTATTAAAAAAGAAGAAACTTACCAACCTTGGACTAAAGGAACTACAAGTTGTATTAGCTGCCATAATTTAGCAAAAGAAAATGATTATCTATTTACAAAAATGCAGCAATTACAATAACTCTTTAAAAATATAAATATGAAAATAAAATTAACATTATTTACTTTATTTTTTAATATCGCAATTTTTAGTCAAACAAATTTAGATTACCAATTAAACGAATTTTACAATGGTAGTGTATATGAATCTACATTTAAAACACAATACCAATACGATGAAAATCATCATTTAATTGCATTAAATCATCTTTCGTGGGATGGACAAGATGAAGTATATACAAAGGATGCCAAAACTACTTATAGTTACGATAATAACGGAAATAGAATAGAATCGCTATTGTATTATTGGGATGGTTATCAATATATTTTAGATGAAAAAGAAACTTTTACATACAATGCAAATAATAATTTACTTGTAAAAAATGTTTTTGATTACACAGGTGTTGTATTTGAACCATCTAGTAAAATTGAATTTACATATAATGCAGAAAATAAACTAAGTCAATTTATATCTTATTCGTGGAATGGAAACTCTTTTTATATTGATGAAAAAAATACAGCAACATTTAATGCCAATGGAATTTTAGACTATTTTATTAATGAAGTAGGTTCGGAAGTTTCGCCATTACAATTATATAGTAAAGAAGTATTTATACATAATTCGGATGGAAAAATTACAGAAAGAATTTATTATTTATGGGATGATATTAATGAAGAATTTATACCAGACAATAAAAAAACATACCAATTAAATGCTAATAATAATTTACTATCTTCTTTAGAATATGAGTATGATGGTGAGTTTATACCACTTTATAAATACGAATACATTTACGATTTTACACAATTACAAAGCGATTTTACAGATCCTTTTAATCTTAGTAATATAGCATTTTCTTATCTAACAGATATAGTTGATTTTTTCTATTTACAAGACTATCCGTTTTACAATAAAGTATTAGAAAAAAATATTTTAGAATACGATGATATTGATGAAATTTTTATACCAGCATCTAGATATAGATACCATTACAATGAAAATACCGCAAATACAACAGATTTTAATCAGAATATCCTAAAAATATATCCAAATCCAACAGCAGATAAATTATTTGTAAAAACAAAACACGCTACGAAAATAACCTCTTTAAAACTTTATGATAGTACAGGTTGTATTGTTTTACAAACCACAGCAAGTGTAGTAAATTTAAAAAATTTAGATACTGGTATATACACTTTAGTAATAACTGATAGTAATACAAATAATTTTCGTAAAAAAATTATAAAAATTTAAAGTAAAATACATAGTTTTAACTAAATTTTAAATAAAATGAAAAAACTACTAACACTATTTATATTTTTTAA
>WFMU01000393.1 GCA_015488935.1 Flavobacteriaceae bacterium
AAATTGATGTTTATGAAAATAATAAACCTACAACTTACCAAGTTTGGGTAAACAAAAAAACAGAACGATTTGCATTTAAGGCAGCAAGTGAACCAAAATTAATAGATTTTGATGTAGATAAAACCTTAATTGCACAAATAAAAGATAACAAAAACGATGCAAATTATATATACCAATATAACAATGCTAAAAGTTATGAAAATAGGAGAGAAGCTATTGAAAAACTAGCAAAATCTAAAAATAATAAAGAAGCAGTTGCAACATTAATTGATGCTTTAGACGACCCTTACTATGGATTGCGAATAATGGCCTTAGAAAAGATTGATTTAACAGATAAAAGGTTTAAAAATGCCATATCAAAAGTACGTAATTTGGCAAAAAATGATTCCAAAACTTTGGTAAAAGGCGCTGCATTAAAAGCATTGTCTAAAATAGCAAAAGATACTTCTATTTTTGAAGCAGCAATACAAAGCAAATCTTTTTCCGTAAAGAAAAATGCATTAAAGGCAATTTACAAATTAGATAAAACAAAAGCATTGGCAATTGCAAAAACAATAACAGATAAACGTACTAAAGAAAGTATGAAAGATGCTTTAATTAAAATTTATGTCAACGAAGAAGACGAAAGTCAATATCCATTTATTGCAAAACATATTTTGCAAGGTATGTTTATGTCAAAATCTAAAGAGCAACAATTATTATATCAAAAAGCATACAAATTAGTTGGTGCAAGTGATAATTTAGAAGCAACTAAAAATATGGTTGATGATTTTGTAACGAATGGCTTAAAATATAAACAGTACGGAGTTGATAAGGTTGTAAAGCAATTATTAAGTCAAGTAGTTTTATTAAAGCAAAAACTAACATCAGCTAATAAACAAGCATTGATTGACGTTGTAAATGCAGGAATAAAAAAATTAAACTAACAACCAATTTAGTACAATAAAAAAAGCAGTTAAAAAAACGTCATCCCAAACAAAGTGAAGGGATGACGTTTTTTATGTTTAATCAGAAATTGATTAAAAACAAATCGGATTATTTTTTGATAACTTTAAGATATGCGCGTTTACCATTTTGTGTTTCAACATTCACAAAATAAGTACCTGCATTCCCTTCGATATGAAAAGTTGTCTTGTCTATAGACTTATAAAATTCAGAATGTACTAATTGTCCTAAAACATTTCTAGTACTTATAGTAACATTACGATACACTTTGCCTAAATTTATAGTTACATTACCTTCTGTTGGATTAGGATAAGTTCTTAATGAAGCACCAAAATCATTAATAGAATTTGTATTAGCTGTATTTATACCAGTTAGTCTTAAATAATCAAAAGCAATTTCTTCAGCAGAATCATCGTAATCCATGTGAATTCTTACAGATAGATTATTACCAGTAACAGGAATTGTAAAAACGTACTCCGTCATACTATTATTTAAAATAGCACCATCAGGAGTTCCATCTAAATCCGTATCTTGTTGCATAGAACCCTGTGTAGGAGCATTTGCTAAAAAACGTCCGATATCTGTATAATTTCCAGTATTTACAGTACTTTCAGAAGTAAGTCCTGGAGATAAATTATTTCCTCCAGTAGCAATATCTGTATCAAAAGCATACTGAATTCTAAAAGCATCGTTATCATTTGCTTCGTGCGTACCAAACGCACCAGGATCTCTAGCACCAATTAATATTTTTACTTCAATCTCGGTATATGCAGTTACATCTAAAGTTTTGGCAATAAGGTATCCTCTATAATCATCTAGATTTGTATTTAGCGGATTGTCTAATCGTTTTAAATCTTCGGCCGAAACACATTGTACTCCATCTAGACCTGTCATTTGAAAAGTAAACGGATTAGTTGCATTTGCTGTAACATACTGTGTATTTCCCCAAGAATCTACAACACCAAAATAATCTTGTCCTCCGTCAGAAAAACGATTTAGTACATATTGAGTATTAAAACCGTCAGATTCAAAAGATTCGGAATATAATAATGTTTGTCCAACACTTGAAAAAGTGATAAGTGATAAAATTATAATAAAAGGTAATTTTTTAAGCATAGTAATAAATTTTATAAGTTAAATTTTTATATGTGATAATTTACCACATTTTATTGTTATTAGTTTCTAGTAGGATAAATACCTTGTAATGCAATTATAAAGCTAATAGTTGCAGATGGTTGCATATTATTTATAGGCATTCCACCACCTGCATTTGAGATAATAGTATTTACACTTTGTGTAACACCTGCTAATGTTGCATTTGGTGTAGGTGTATCGATAAAAAAATTGTTTCCAGAAGCCAAATACTGATTAACTGGCGTACTTTCTTCACCAATTTCAGAACTTACTGCAATTTCTACTGTAGCAGTTGTTGTTGCAACATGATTATGAGAAGGCATCTGTTGTAAAGTCATTATATTTGTTTCTGTTCCTATTGTGGAACCTAATGGTCTATTAGAAAGTCCTGGACCATGACCTTGATGCATTGGTACTCTACCACGTAAATCTGGAAGTGCAAATGTAGTTATTCCATCGCCGCCATAAGTTGTTCCTATAATAGAAAACAAGGCAGTATTATTTGCAATAGGTAATAATTGCCCATTACAAAACGCCCAACCTCTAGGGGCAAAATTTCCTGCAAACATGTTAATTTGACCAAGTAATGGGTCTTGTTGTGCGTTTGTCTGAATTACAGAAAAAGTAGAAAATGTAATAATAATTAGAAAATAGTGTATTGTTTTTAACATAATATTAGAATTTATATAGTGTTTTGATAAAGATAGTGTTTTTTATTTTATAGTACTATTATTTACTAACAAAAGTAACATAAAATGTAGTTTTCGATAAGCGTATTTTTACCTAAATTAAAAAAATAGGTAAAAATACATGTACTGTGAGTTTGCTATAAAAATCGAAGGAAAGCACAATAAATATGTAGAATGCAAATTTAGTATGGTTATAGCCATTTTTTTAATCAATAAACTTGGCAATATAAAACTACAAAGATATTACAGCTTCTACGACACCTTGTATTCGGAAAGCATCTGTTAAAATAATGGGTTGGTATTTTGTGCTTTTAGATTTTGGTTTTAAAACAACCAAGCTACCAGTATGGTGGTATTCTTTAATAGTAGCTTCATCATCTATTAAAGCAACAACTTTATCACCGTTATTAGCCTGTTGTTGTTGTCTAATTAAAACCAAATCGCCATCATTAATACCTGCATTGTTCATAGAATCTCCTTTCGCTCTTAATAAAAAATATTTAAATCCTTTTTTTATTAGTTTAATTGAAATAGGTACTTCAGCTTCTGTATTTTCTTCAGCAAAAATGGGCAAACCACAAGAAACACTACCTAATAACGGAATTTTTACAGTCTGCTCTCTTGTACCAAAATCCTCATTAAAATCAAACATAGCAAGTTGTAAACTTCCATCTTTCTTTTTCTTTAAAAAGCCTTTTTCTACGAGACTTGCAATAATTATCGATGCAGATCTTGGTGACTTATAGTGCATTTTTTGCATTAATACTCGAACACTTGGAGCATTACCATAATCAAAAAAATATTGCCGTATAA
Organism: Flavobacteriaceae bacterium; assembly: GCA_015488935.1. Classification (GTDB taxonomy): domain Bacteria; phylum Bacteroidota; class Bacteroidia; order Flavobacteriales; family Flavobacteriaceae; genus S010-17. The sequence goes on from WFMU01000393.1 coordinate 3,582, forward strand.
TTTTAATTGCTTCTAACTCTTTTATGGAAAACGAATTTAACATACACAAATATACACTTTTTATACGGTACTGGCAAACATATTATTAAAAAGTAATTTTTATTCCGATAAAAGAAAACAATAATTACCACAATAAGCAATTAACCACTATTTTTGTAGCAGACAATTAAAAAAGTAAATGACAAATAAAACCATTTGGGTAATCAATCAGTTTGCAGGAACACCAGAATCTGGTTGGGGAGAACGACATTATTATTTTTCGCAATATTGGAAGAAAGCAGGATACGATGTAAAAATTATTTCAGGCTCTTACAACCACATGTTTAAAAAAACAGTAGCAGTAAACGGATTGTACAAACACGAAAAATACAACAATATCGATTTCTTTTGGATACATACACCAAAGTACAATCCAAGATCTATAAAACGCTTTTACAGCATGTTTGTTTTTATGGTTAAAATACTATTTATAAAAGCAAAAAAAATAGGAAAACCAGAGCATATCATTGTATCGAGTATGCCAATATTTCCAATTTTAAGTGGTTACATATTAAAACGTAAGTACAAAGCCAAACTATATTTTGAAATACGAGATATATGGCCACTATCCTTACAATTATTAGGCAATAAATCTGCAAATCATCCAGCCGTAAAATTTATAGGTTGGTTCGAAAAATTTGGCTATCGAAAAGCAGATGCAGTAGTATCTTTATTACCAAATGCCAAAGCACATTTTGAAAAAATTGCAAAAAGGAAAGTAAATTTCGCCTATATTCCAAACGGAATAGACGAAGAACAACTAGAAGATGAACAATTAGATAAATCATACATAAAACAAATTCCAAAAGATAAATTTATAATTGGATATGCAGGAACTATAGGACTAGCAAACGCATTAGAATATTTAATCGATGCAAGTATTCAGCTAAAAAAACAAACCGAACTCTTTTTTGTAATTGTTGGTGATGGCTATCTAAAAAAAGAATTGGAAGAAAAAACCAAAGGTAATACAAACATTCTATTTCTTCCAAAAATTAGAAAAAACCAAGTACAACACCTGCTGCGTTATTACGATATTTGCTTTGTTGGAAGAAACGATACACCACTTTTTAAACATGGCGTTTCGGCAAATAAATATTTTGATTATATGTTGGCAAAAAAACCAATTTTAGATTCCAATAACTACATTAAAGACCCTGTAGAATTATCAAAAGGAGGCATTATTGTAAAACCAGACAACACACAAGCAATCGTAGAAGGAATTAAAAAAATGTACAATATGAAGTCCGAAGAAAGACAAAAAATGGGCGAAAAAGGATATACCTATGTCAAAGAAAATCACAATATTGCCTATTTAAGTAATAAATACATCCAATTATTTGAGCAAAACCACAACAATGTATAAAAAAGTATTACTTACAGGCGCATCTGGATTTTTGGGTACTTACCTGTACAAGGCACTAAAAGCACAATATCAAGTAGATACTTTAGGACGTAACACTACCAATACCGTAATTTGCGATGTCTCGGAAAACATTCCACAACTAAAAACAAACTACCATATAGCAGTACACAGTGCAGGAAAAGCACATACTATCCCAAAAACCGAAAAAGAAAAAGAAGCCTTTATAAAAATCAACTATCAAGGTACCAAAAACCTATGCAAAGCCTTAGAAAATAATGTGCCAGAAACCTTTATTTTTATAAGTACCATTGCAGTTTATGGAAAAGAAACAGGCACAGAAATAACCGAAAACACAGCCTTAAACGGAAAAACACCCTATGCTAAAAGTAAAATTAAAGCAGAATTATTTTTACAAGAATGGACAAAAAGAAACAAGGTAAACCTCATTATTCTACGATTGCCATTAGTAGCAGGAAAAAATCCAAAAGGCAATTTAAAAAGTATGATTACCAGTATTAACAAAGGCTATTATTTTAACATTGCCAAAACAACGGCACTAAAAAGTATTGTACTAGCCAAAGATGTTGCAACATTACTACCACAACTCGAAAACAAAAATGGAATTTATAACCTTTCTGGAGAAAAAAATTATAGTTTTAAAGAAATAGCAAATATTATAGCAAAACAACTGAACCATAAAAAAGTACGAGAACTCCCTTATTTTTTTATTAGATTTGTAGCCTATTTTGGCGATATATTTCCTTTTATTCCAATAAATAATGCAAAATTTAAAAAAATGACGAGTAATTTAACGGTATCATCTAAAAAAGCAGTAAAGGAAATACAATGGAAACCAAGCAATTTAGAAAAAAATTTTAAAATTAAATAATGTTAAGTCGCTTATTAGCAATCTTTATTTTAATAGGAATAAGTCCATTATTACTACTTATTAGTTTAGCAATACTACTAGACGATGGATTTCCTGTACTATTTACCCAAAAAAGAGTAGGACAGGACTACACATTTTTTAAAATGTATAAATTTCGCTCTATGAAAAAAGAAACGCCAAATGTTGCAACACATTTACTTAAAAATCCAGAGCAATACGTTTTAAAAGTAGGTAAAATTATTCGAAAATTAAGCCTAGACGAATTGCCAAATTTTATAAATATTGCCAAAGGAAATATGGTATTTGTAGGGCCACGACCAGCATTATACAATCAAGACGAATTAATGGCTTTACGTGTAAAATACGGTATCGAAAAACTAAAACCGGGACTTACAGGTTGGGCACAAATAAACGGACGAGACGTAATTACTAACGAAGAAAAAGTAAAATTAGAAGTAGCATACCTTAAAAAAAAATCTTTTTGGTTTGATGTAAGTATCTTTTTTAAAACATTTACAACAGCATTTTTAAAAAAAGGTAAAAATGTTGCACATTAATAAACTATTAAAATGTAATAAAATATGCAGATAGCAGATACTAATACAAC
>WFMU01000394.1 GCA_015488935.1 Flavobacteriaceae bacterium
TTCATCAAAATTTAAAAACAGAAAATACGGTAACTATTTATGGTGATAATAAAGCAGATTTATTGGCATTTTTAGATGGTTTTTTACTTTCTAATTATCAATTTTTAAAATATTTTAAAGATAAAAAAGAAAAGAAAAATAAACTAAAAAAGGTACAAGTTGTTGGAAATGTATCTAAAAAAGATTTGGAAGAATTGCAAAATTTAACACAAGCTGTTTTTTGGGCAAGAGATTTAGTTAATGAGCCAGTTTCTTATTTAGATGCTATTCGTTTGGCAGAAGAAATTCAAGATAAAGCCGATGAAGCAAAAAATTATAATGTTGAGGTTTTAGAACAAACCAAAATTGAAAGTTTAAAAATGGGTGGTTTGTTGGCTGTAAATCAAGGTTCAGAAACACCAGCAACATTTACTATTATTGAGTATAAACCAAAAAAAGCGATTAATAAAAAACCTTTTGTTTTGGTTGGTAAAGGTATTGTTTACGATACTGGTGGTTTAAGTTTAAAACCTACCGCCAATTCTATGGATTTTATGAAATGTGATATGGGTGGAGCTGCTTGTATGGCAGGTGCAATTCATGCGGCAGCATTAAATAATTTACCGGTGCATCTTATTGGATTAATTCCTTCTACAGACAACAGACCAGGAAAAAATGCCTATGCTCCAGGTGATGTTGTTACTATGTTTGATGGTACTACTGTAGAGGTTTTAAATACCGATGCAGAAGGTAGAATGGTACTTGCAGATGCTATTGCTTACGCGAATAAATACAAGCCAGAATTAATTATTGATGCTGCTACTTTAACTGGAGCTGCTGTTAGAGCAGTTGGTGTTAAAACAGCTGTTTTTATGGGAAATGCTAAAGAAAAGTATTTTACACAATTAGAAAAAGCTGGACAAGAGATGCACGATAGAGTTGTTCGTTTTCCTTTTTGGGATGAATGGAAAGAGGAAATAAAATCGGATATTGCAGATATAAAAAATTTAGGAGGTGCTAATGCAGGAATGATAACTGCTGGTAAATTTTTGGAACATTTTACCGATAATCCGTATATTCATATTGATTTGAGTAACGCATATTTACATGCTACCGAAAATTATAAAGGAAAAGGTGGTACTGGTGCAGGAGTAAGGTTACTATATCAGTTTTTTAAGAATATGCAATAAATCACTTTTAAAAATAACTATAAAGACCAATACGCCTTAGTTTTCTTCTAATGTAAAATTAAATGTATTGGTTTTTTTATATACATCTTTAATTTCAAAAGTATATACAAGTTCGGCTTTATTAACTAGACCCAAATCTACATCTACATGGTAGGTTCCTTTATAATCAAAATTAAGATCGTGTTTAGAACCTTCTTCTGTTCCTAATTCTGCTATAAAAACATTTAGTTTTGCTAATGGGAACTTTTTATTTTCGGTATCTATTGTAGCACTAGTATTTATTTTAATTGTACTTGAAAAAAAACGTTTTGTTTTGGCTAATTTTCTTTTTTCTATTATTGGAATACTAAGTTCTCCAATTGCATTTTCTATTAATTTAGGTACTTCAATAGCTTTTTTATCATCGAATTCTTTATGAAATAAATTGGAAAATAGTAGATTTAAAAAATTATCTTCTAAAAATACTTGTTGTATGTTTTTTTCTTTAAGTTGCTCATCAAAATCGTCTGCGAGGGTTTTAAATTCGGGATAATCTTGTAAAACATCTAATTTTAACACTTCCCATTTTTTTCGAATTTCATCTGTATTAACTACCTTAATAATTTGAAAATGCTTGTTTACTAAAAAATCTAATGTATCATTTATAGAAGCTAATTTTAGTGCTAATTCTTGTGCTTTATTTAACTTTTTAATTACAAAATTTATTTCGTTTAAAAAAAAACGTTTTTTAACTTCTTTTCTAAAGACGAGGTTTTCTTCTTCTCTTTTAATATAGGTTATTGCAAACTCTTCTGCAATATTATTAAATGTTGTTTTATTATTCTGCGTAATTTTAGTACTAATTTCAGTTGTATAAACCCTAGATTTATTAGAAGTATTGAGTGTAAAAACTTTGCTTGTATTTGATACTGTTTTTTGCATTTTTATTTATCCGTTTTGTATTACTCTTACTCTTTTTCCGTCTTTAATATTTGGTGCCATAGGTTCCATTACCCAAGCTGTATTAGCATAATGTGCTGAAAAATGGAAATAGTAATTCCGTAACGAACGAAGCATTTTTTTATCTTCTTCATTATCAAATGTTATTCGTCCTTTATCACCTTTGATATAGGCATCAATACGTTTTTTTACATCGGTTAGTTTTACTTTTGGAATACCAAGGTAATCACGTATTTCACTTACCAATTGTTCATCTTTACTTTTTGGTTCTTCTTCAATGGTGTATTTTCTTTTAATCTTATCTACCTTAAAAGGCACTTTTTTCTTTTCAGAAAATTCAGACATTATTTGTAAAGGAATATAGCTGTATTTGTTAGATATATTTGTTCTGGTACCAATTAAAGAACGGAAATGCACTTTAATTTCTGATGGTTGGTACCAACCAGCTGCTATTAATTTTTTACGTTCGTCTTCTAAACCAAACCAGCCAACATAATTTTGGTCTAAAATTACTTCTTCATCGGCACCATCTACATAGCCTCCACCAATATCGGAATGTACTCCTGGTAAAAACTTTTCTGTACCTCTACTACCAGCACTATTAATATTTGTTAATCTAAAATTCTTACGATGTTCATCTGCTGCTGCCAACTGTAAAGTGTTTAGTGCTTTACTAACGGCATTTAAATGTAAATCGGAAGTATCGTTAAAATGCGCAACACCAAACGAAGCAACGGTATCGTATAAGCCAACAAAGCGAACACATAGTGGCAATCTTATTTCTTTTAAAAAGCTTTCTCCAAAATGTTCACCAAGTGCTCCATTATCTACCTCATAGTAAATGATTACTGTTTGGCCTTGTCCTGCAGAAATCACTTCTTTTACAGCTCCTTTTTTTTGTGTTACTTCGTGTACAAAGTTTCTAGCTGCAGCAGCTCCACGGCTAAAGCCATAAGTATCGATATAAATGCGGTTTATTTTTTTATTTTTTAAATTTTTTTTGATTTGCTCTACAGATTTTTTACAGCCTTTTAGTACTTTCGCTCTTATTCCTGTAGCTCCCATACCTAAACCACCGCCCAATATTGCACTATCTTCTTCATAATCGTCGGTACCAATTCCCTCTATATAAACGGAGGTTTTTATTAATTTTTCTTCCGTTTCTTTCTCATAATAAGGTTCCGATCGAGATACATTAGACTCGTCATTATAATAACTGGTATCTTTATCATCTGCAGGTATAAATTTACTTTCTGCATCTTTATCGTAACTTTCTCCGCGTTCTTTTTTGTCGTGTGCAATACGAGATTGGGTATTTTTTCTGTTGTTCAAGGTACCATCAAAAAATACCCCAATATTAATATCGACATATTTATCAGGAACTAATTCTTTATGGTCTGATTTTCCACAATATACTTTAGAAGTATTTACACTGACACTTCCTAAAACATTTCTTGTTTCTTGTGCGCCAACAGGAGTTGCTGTTAATGTTATTGCCATAATTAAGGTTGTTTAGTTATTTTCGTAGATTTTTATAAATGTTTTTTTGAGTTCAATTTCTTCGGTATCATTTTTTAAAAATAGTTGGATGTTGCTATTGTATTTATCTATTTTAAAGAGCAAATCTAGTTGTTTGTTTTCTGAAGTATTTAGTTTTTTAAAAGCTTCAAAAATTTCTTTTTCTACTTCTTTAAATTTCGTATAGTCATCTGTCTTCCTATATTTTTGCGCAAACCGAATATCTGCTGCAAATTTATACCCATTTTTATCTTCCCAACCAATATTAATATATTTTGGTAATGCTTTTGGTTTGTATCCAATAGATGTTATATCGTCATCTATATCCACACTAATTTCACCATTAAAATATTCTACACCTAAAATTGTTGTTTTCTGTCCATTGGTAAAAGACACTTTTGGTTGCCAAGTATATTTTTTACGATAAGTATCCCACAAACCATACGGTATTTTTCCTTGAGCAACTTCTTTCTTTACTTCGTTAAGTATTAGCCTGTCAAATTTACCATCAAGATATTCTTCTTTCGAGATATTAGTAGTTGGTACAAAGTCTTTCATGGTTACTTCGGTTTCCTTAGCTTTAAACCTACCTACTTCTACACGAGAACCAGTGCCATCTAGCCAAACAACCACAACACCTCCCGGAGCAAGACCTGCAACTATTTTTCTATAGGTATGATACTCCTTTCGATAACCATAAAATTTTTTTCTAAAGTATTTTAAAATTAAATCGTAGTCTAATTTAAATCTACCTGTATAGAATTTTTTTTCGGCTATTGATAGCCAAGTAACTTTTAATTCTGTTGGCAAGGCTTTTAAGTCTGGTCCTGTTACGTGAGTTGCACCGTCATCGTGCCATCCTGCTTCTAAAATTCTTCCTCCTGCAGGAATATATAGGCTACTACCATCTGCTAAATAGAAATCTCCATTTACTACAATAGCAGGATATGCCATTGGTGCACAAGAAGATGCCATAAAATCGTATTTGTCTTTTTTTGCTATTTTCATTCCTTTTTCTTTTTGACAAGAACTTATATTTTTAGCAATAGACAATAGAAATAATATGGTTATTGTTTTTTTCATTTATAAATTGACTTTGAATATTACCGTTTTTTTATACGGATATTTCATATTAAAAATGAACTTTTTTAGTGAAAACATTCACTAAAAAAGTTTTGTTATTTTTAATTTTTATTGCTTTTATTCTGCATACTCTACTGTATCTGCACTTGAGATTGTAATTTTACCACCTGCGTTTGTTTTTATTTTTCCACTAACATCGGTTGTAATTTCTTGTGCTTCTTGTTTGTAGGTTGCACTAATTACTTTAATTTCTTCGCCAACTTGTTTATCTTCGTTTAATGAGGATATGGTATGTGTTTCGGTAATATTCTCTGTTTTGTTTTTACCAACATTAATATCCATATCTTCATCTACATTTATTTGCATATTTTTTGCATTAAATGTCATGGTTTCATTGGCTGAAACGGTAATATTATTATTTGCAGTATCTATATAGATGGTATTTTTATTTATATCTGTAATGGTAATACTTTCTGCACCACTGGCGTCATTAAATTCTACAGTATGACCGCTTCTGGTTCTAATAGCTTTAATAT
>WFMU01000395.1 GCA_015488935.1 Flavobacteriaceae bacterium
GAAAAACATCCAACAAAATGCTGTTAAAGAAACTCCAAAAAAGAAAAATGTAATTAATCTTTATAGCAAATGGGCTGTTTCTATTGCAGCTATGTTTGTATTGTTTTTTGGAATTAAAAATTATTTTGGAAATACAGATGTAAACATATATACAAATTATGGCGAACAAAAAACAGTTGCATTATTAGATGGTTCTGAAGTAATTTTAAATGCAAAATCAACCATTACATACAACAAATCTTCTTGGAAAAATAAACGCGAATTGTTTTTAGATGGTGAAGCCTATTTTAAAGTAACCAAAGGAAGTACTTTTACAGTAAATACCAAGAATGGTAGTGTTACGGTATTAGGAACACATTTTAATGTAAACTCTAAAGATAACTATTTTAACGTAATTTGCTACGAAGGTAAAGTAAAAGTTGTAGAAGGTAATCGAACCAGTATTTTAACTCCTGGTAAAGGAATTTCTACATTAAATAGCAAACATAAAACTATTGAAATTGTAAATACATCGCCAAACTGGATAGATGGCGAAAGTGAATTTAATAATGTTCCTCTAAAATTAGTTATGGACGAATTAGAAAAACAATTCCACATTACATTTGATAGGTCTGCTATTGACGAAACTAAAAATTTTACCGGAAGTTTTGATAATAAAAAACTAAAAACAGCTTTAGCTTCTGTTTTTAAACCAATGCAAATAAAATATAAAATTGTTGGTAAAAAAATAATTCTGAGTAATGTTACTACGAAATGAAACAAAAAATAGTAAGCCTCTTTTTGATATTTGTTTCCATAATTGTCTTTTCTCAAGAAAAAAAGAAACAAACGGTCTTTTATAAAGAAGAATCTATTGTTGTTGTACTAAAAGATTTAGAAAAAAAGTTTGCGGTAAAATTTTCTTATCCTAGTGATTTGGTTACTGGTGTAAAAATATCTTTAGAAGAAAAAAAAAGAAATTTAGACGATATTCTTTTTGAAATTACGTATTTAACTAATATTCAGTTTAATAAAATAGACGATACTTATATCTATCTCCATAAAATAAATTCCGAAAAGCTTAACGAAATTGTGGTGCGTAGTTACCTAACTACTGGTATTTCTAAAAATAAGGATGCTACATATATTCTAAATCCCAAAAAAATAGGGCTTTTAGCAGGACTTACTGAAACCGATATTTTAGAAAGCATACAACAATTACCTGGTGTTATAAGCATTAATGAAACGGCAACTGAATTGGCTGTTAGAGGCGGAAATTCGGACCAAAATCGTATTCTTTGGGATGGCATAAATATATATCATAGTGGTCATTTATTTGGAATGGTTTCTGTTTTTAATCCAAACATAGCACAAGAAATTTCTTTTCATAACAAAGGTACAAATGCAAGATTTGGCGAACGTATTTCTAGTGTTATCGATATTAGTACTTCGAGAAAAATACCTAAAAAATCCCATTTTGAATTTGGTATTAATGGTATTAGCTCTGACGTATTTTTAGAAACTCCTTTTATAGATGATAAACTAAGTGTACAAACTTCGTTTAGACGTTCTTACGAAGATTTAATTGAAACAACTACCTTTAAAAGATACGAAGAAAAGGCTTTTCAGAATACAAAAATATTAGAAGAAAAATTTCATTTTAAAGATTATAATACGAAAATTAATTTTATTCCGAATAAAAAAAACAGCCTTTATTTTAGTTTAATTCATATAGATAATGATTTATTTAACGACCACAAAGAAGAAAATAGCAATACAGCGTATTCTGATGAGTTGGATTCTGAAAATGAAGGTTATAGTATAGAATGGCACAAAAAATGGAATGATAATATATCGCTAAATACCAATATAAGCCATTCGCATTATAGCTTATTTTACAATTATAAAGTCACAAAAAACAACCTTTTATTCTCTAATTATTCTAAGAATAACACCATTAAAGACACCGAATTTTCTACTATAGTAAATATAAAGTTAGCCAATAACAATAAATTAGATGTTGGTTACCAAAGTTCTTTAAAAAAAGTAACATTTCTATTTAAAGAAGAAAAAGATATTGTTTATACTTTAGATAAAGATAATTCTAAAATAAATACACATGCCTTATTTGCTAGTTATCGGTATAAAAATCCTAAAACACTTTATGTTTATAGTGGCTTGCGAATTAATTATTATTCGATACTCAATAAATTTAGAGTGGAGCCTCGGTTGGTAATTACTAAAACATTAAACAATTATTTTAAACTACAGCTAACAGGCGAAATAAAAAATCAAATTATTAGTCAAATCGATGAAACAGTATTGAGTAATTTGTCTTTAGAAAAAAAAATATGGCGACTTGCAGATGGTAATAAATATCCAATAATTAATAGTCGGCAAATATCGAGTAGTTTCCTTTTTTATAAAAATAAATGGTCGGCAGATGTAGATTTATACTACAAAAAAATAAAGGGTATTACCGCTCTTTCTTTAGGATTTTTAAACCCAATTGATAACAGTTTTCACCTTGGAGAACAAAAAGTAGTTGGTTTAGACTTTTATGTAAAAAGAGAATTTAATGCTTTTAAAACATGGATTAGCTATTCTTTTATAGATGTACAAAATAAATACGACACACTAAATAATAATACTTATTTTAGAGCAAATAACGATATTAAACATGCTATTTCTGCTTCTGCAAATTATACAATTAATAAATTTGATATTGCTCTTTGTTGGAAATATAGAACAGGAAGACCATTAACAGATTTGGATTATGATAGTGCTGGAAATGCCTTTTTTGATGGTATTAATACAGAACGTTTGCCAGATTATCATCGTTTAGATTTATCATCTACTTACAAATTTAGTATTTCTAAAAAGAATCACATCCAAGGTAAAATAGGCTTTTCTATACGAAATGTTTACAACCAAAACAATCATTTAAGCACCGATTTTATTGGTAATAATGCTATTAACGATCCTGTTAGAGTTGTAAACAATTATTCTATTGGTTTTACACCAAACTTTTTATTTCGTTTGTACTGGTAACTTTTAAATAGATAATACATCACATTATCAACAAGAAAAGAATTATATTTGCAACCTGTAAATTAAAGCAAATTATGAAGAAAACTTTTTTCAAATTTTTATTCAGTACACGATTAATGTCCGTAGCAATTTTAGCTTATGCTTTTGCTATGGCTGCTGCTACTTTTATCGAAAATGATTATGGCACTCCAACTGCAAAAGCAATAATTTACAATACAAAATGGTTTGAACTTTTAATGTTGCTATTGGTAGTAAACTTTATTGGAAATATTTTTAAATATCGATTGTATCGTAGAAAAAAATGGCCCATATTTTTATTTCATATTGCATTTATTGTTATTTTATTAGGCTCATTTATTACAAGATATTATAGTTATGAAGGAGTAATGTTAATTCGCGAAGGAAAAGTATCCTCAACCATATTATCAGATAAAACATATATAAAAGTTCGTGTAGATGATAATAAATTTATGAATGAATTTAGTAAGCCTGTTTTGTTTGGAAAAATTGGGTTCAATAGATTTGAAATAAAAGATAAGTTTGGAAATGCAAAAAATTGGTTGCAAGCCATATTTGGATTTAATGATGATAGAATACCTTTTTCTGTAAAATTGGTAGATTTTGTAGCCAATGCTAAAGAAAGTTTGGTTAGCGATAAAAATGGTGTAAATTATTTACATTTGGTAGAAACAAGTTCAGGTTCTAGAAATGATATTTTTCTAAAAAATGGCGAAGTAAAAAGTATTAATGGCGTATTATTTACTTACAACAATCCAATAAAAGGAGGCATGAATTTTACAGATGCAGACGGAAAACCAATGTTACAACCAGTTTTTGATGGTAACTTTATGGAAATGCAGACACAGAAATTAACCACTGTAGCAAAAGATTCGTTTGCACCATTGCAAATTAAAAAATTATATACTTTTAATAAAATGCGTTTTGTAGTAAAAGCCATTACTAAAGGAAAAATAAAAAGAGAATCAGCATCTAAAAAAGAACAAAATTTCCATCCTTACGATGCAGTTACACTTAAAGTAAAATCTAAAAATGAAGAACAATTAATTACTGTAAAAGGTGCCAAAGGAGCCATACTTAAACCAGAAAAAGTAAGTGTAAATGGATTAAATTTCTTTATTTCTTACGGTTCTAAAGAAATAACAACACCATTTTCTGTAAAGTTGCGAGATTTTGAGTTAGAGCGTTATCCAGGAACAAAATCGCCATCTTCGTACGCAAGTGAGGTTACCGTAATTGATAAAGATAAAACATTTGATTATCGAATTTATATGAATCATGTTTTAGATTACAAAGGTTATCGCTTTTTTCAATCCTCTTTCGACCCTGATGAATTAGGAACACATCTCTCTGTAAATCACGATTATTGGGGTACATTAATTACGTATTTAGGATATATATTAATGGGAATTGGTATGTTCTTTACCTTATTTTGGAAAGGCTCTCGATTTAGTGAATTATCTAAAAAACTAAAAAAAATATCAAAAAATAAAATAGCTGTTCTATTATTTTTAAGTTTTGGAATTTTAGGATTTGCACAAGATAATAATCATAATAATCATGCAGAAATATCTACCAAAACACCAGAAGAATTACAAAAAATATCGGTAAGTAAAGCACATGCAGATAAATTAGGAAGACTATTAATTCAAGATCATCAAGGACGTATAAAGCCAATTAACACCTATGCTTTAGAAGCATTACGCAAAATTTATGGTGAAGATTATTACAAAGGATTAAGTGCAGAACAGGTACTTATTTCTGCACAATTAAATCCAAATTTATGGAGTTTTGAGCCAATAATAAAAACCCATGAAGAACGCTTAGGTAAAAAAATTGTAAATGATTTACATATTAAAGATGGCCATACGTCTATTTCCGAATTTTTTAAAAACAGAAAGTATTACCTTCAAAAAAGAGTAGATGAATCCTTTCAAAAAAGTACTGCATTACGTACTTATACAGATAAAGAAATCATAAACTTAGATGAAAAAGTAAATATTTGGTCAGGCGTACTTAGCGGAAGTTTAATGAAAATTTATCCAAAAAAAGGAGATACAAATAACAAATGGTATGTTGGTACAGACACAAAAACTTTTGTAGCACAAGATACTATGATTTTAAAATTTCATCAGTTATATATGTATTCGTTATATCAAGCAATTAAAACAAACGATTATAAAGATGCCGATTTTTATCTAGAACAGATAGTAGCATACCAAAAAAATATTGGTGCAAGTATTATTCCTGCCAAAGAAAAAATAGATTTAGAAATAAAATATAACAAATGGAATATTTTCTATAAACTCTTAATTTACTATTTTAGTCTTGGTACCATTTTATTGTTTTTAGCTTTTGTAGATTTATTTAAACCGAATTTGAAAATTGTAAAAAGGGCACTTCAATTTTTTATTGTGCTTACCATTTTTGGAGTGGTAGCACATGTTACAGGTTTAGGTGTACGATGGTATATTTCTGGTCATGCTCCTTGGAGTAATGGCTATGAGGCAACCGTTTTTATTGCATTAATTATTACATTAGCTGGACTAATTTTTTCGTTTAAACGAAGTAAATTTATTATCGGAGTAGCCGTATTATTTGCAGGATTTTTATTAGGAATTGCACATGGAAGTTTAATGAGTCCAGAAATGACGAATTTGGTACCTGTATTAAAATCGTATTGGTTAATGATTCACGTTGCAGTAATTACTGCAAGTTATGCCTTTTTAGGCTTAGGTTCTTTATTAGGATTTATCGTCTTGCTATTATTTATTATTAGAACACCAGCCAATAAAAATCGTTTAAATGAAACAATAAAGGAACTAACTTATGTAAATGAATCTACACTAATAGTAGGATTATTTATGTTATCTATTGGTACCTTTTTGGGAGGCGTTTGGGCAAGTGAAAGTTGGGGACGTTATTGGAGTTGGGACCCAAAAGAAGTTTGGGCATTAATATCGATGATGATTTACATTTTTATTTTACACATGCGAATGGTTCCAGGTTTACAAAGTCGTTTTACCTTTAATTTTGCTAGTATGATTTCTATTACAACCTTAATAATGACTTATTTTGGTGTAAATTACTACTTGAGTGGTATGCATTCTTATGCAACTGGAGATCCAGTTCCTTTTCCTGTTTGGGCATATTATTTTGCTGCATTTATTGTAATTTTTTCTATAATTTCATATAAAAAATACAAAAAATTCAACTCTAAAAAACCTTCAAAAACTGTAAAGGAAAGTAAATAACAATAAGCTAGGTCTGATTTTTATCATTACATAAGTCAAAACAGAAAACTACCTTTGTTCTCTAAAGAGAGCAAAAAATGAAAAATTTAGTTTTAGGTAATGAAGCAGTTGCACAAGGCGCAATTGATGCAGGTCTATCTGGAGTATATGCATATCCGGGAACACCATCTACAGAAATAACAGAATACATACAACGCAATAAATTTGCAAAAGAAAGTAAAATACATTGCACATGGTCTGTTAACGAAAAAACAGCCATTGAATCTGCATTAGGAATGTCCTATTCTGGTAAAAGAGCCATGGTAGTAATGAAACATGTTGGTTTAAATGTTGCAGCAGATGCCTTTATGAATATGTCCATTTCTGGAATTAATGGTGGTCTTGTAATAGCCGTTGCCGATGATCCATCGATGCATTCTTCGCAAAATGAACAAGATTCAAGATATTATGGAAAATTTGCCATGATACCAATATTAGAACCATCCAATCAGCAAGAAGCCTACGATATAACACGTTTTGCATTCGATTTATCCGAAGAACTAAAACTACCTGTTTTATTGCGAATGGTTACACGTTTATCGCATTCGCGTTCTGGAATAAATAGAAGCGACCAACGACCACAGAATGCAATTAATTTACCAGAAAACACAAAGAGATTTACACTAATTCCAGCTTATGCAAAGGGACAATACGAACATTTAATAGAAAAACAACCCATAATAATAGCACATTCCGAAGCATCAAAATTCAACAAATTAATAAAAGCAAACGATGTAACTTTAGGCATTATAGCATGTGGAATTACCTATAATTACTTAATGGAAAATTTTGAAGATATACCTTGTCAATATCCAGTATTAAAAATTGCACAATATCCATTACCAAAAGAAGAAGTTGCTTATTTATTTGAACACTGCGATCGAATTTTAGTGCTAGAAGAAGGGTATCCAATTATCGAAGAACGTTTAAAAGACTACTTAGATAAGGATAAAAAAATTATTGGAAGACTTACTGGCGATTTACCACGAACAGGCGAACTAAATCCGAATATCGTAGCAAAAGCTTTGGGAATAAAACAAATTATATCCGAAACAAAATCTAAAATGGTAGCAGGTCGTCCACCACAATTATGCGATGGTTGTGGACATACCGACTTGTTTAATGCCATTAACGAATTAACACCAAAAACTGGCAAAAAACGTGTTTTTGGAGATATTGGTTGCTATGCATTAGGTGCATTACCACCATTAAATACCATTACTTCATTAATAGATATGGGAGCGTCTATAACCATGGCAAAAGGCGCAGTAGATGCTGGTTTAAAAAATGTAATTGCCATTATTGGAGACTCTACATTTACACATTCAGGAATGACAGGTTTACTAGATTGTGTTTACGAAAAAACACCAATAACCATTATTATTTCAGATAATTCGGCAATTGCCATGACTGGAGGACAAGATTCTTCGGCACTTGGACGATTAAAAAATATTTGTTTGGGTATTGGAGTAGAACCAGAACATGTGAATTTTATGGTTCCTTTAAAGAAAAATCACGATAAAAATGTAGAAATGATAAGAAATGAGATGAATTACAATGGAGTATCCGTAATTATTTCTCATAGAGCATGTGTACGATTATCTAGAGATAAAAAAGAACAAATTAAGTTAAAAATTGCCGAGTTGAATTAATTATTAAGTTCCTTAATAAATATAGGAACAGCTATAAAATTATAAGAATATGAAAACAAATATAGTATTAGCAGGTGTTGGCGGACAAGGGATTTTAACCATTGCAGCTATTTTAGATACTGCAGCAATTCAACAAGATTTAAACGTAAAACAGAGTGAAATTCACGGAATGAGTCAGCGTGGTGGAGCAGTACACTCGCATGTAAGAATATCAGATAAAGAAATTTTTTCCGATTTAATTCCAAAAGGAAAAGCAGACTTAATACTTTCTGTAGAACCAATGGAATTATTGCGATATTTACCTTTTTTAAAAGAAGATGGTTACCTAATAACCGATTCAAAATCGTTTGATAATATTATGGATTATCCAGATGAAACCAAATTGATTAACGAGATAAAAGCACATAAAAATAGTATAGTTATTGATGCCACTAAGATTGCCAAAGATTTAGGAAACTCAAAAGCAGCAAATATTGTGCTACTTGGTGCGGCTACATCTAAAATTCCATTATCCGAAGCAAGTTTATTAGATGCTATAAAAACGCTATTTTCTAAAAAAAGTGAACGTATTATTACCTTAAATATTAATGCTTTTTTTAAAGGAAAAGAATTAGTATCTGGTATTAACGTATAGTATATTGCATATTAACAGAGGCTTTAGTTTGGGTTTCACTTTCGAAGTCTCGGGAGTAAAGTTCTGACTAAGGTAAAACTCTGACTAGAGAAAAACAATAAATTAAGTACAAAAAAATCTTGAGATTTAAAGAATCTCAAGATTTTACTATTTTTTATTTAACTATATTCCAAAATTTAGTTAGAATAAGTTTATAGTTCTAAAAGACCATTTGTCTTTTTAACAGCGGCAGCACTTTCTTGCATTTTTGCTTTTTCGGCATCGTTTAATTGGATTTCTACAATTTTTTCGATACCATTTTTTCCTAAAATTACAGGAACACCAATAGAAATATCATTTAAATTGTATTCGCCATTAAGCATGGTAGAAGCTGGAAACATTTTATGTGCATCTGTAGCAATGGCATGTACCATACCAGATACTGCAGCTCCTGGAGCATACCAAGCAGAAGTTCCTAATAAACCTGTTAAAGTAGCACCGCCAACTTTAGTATCGGCAGCTACTTTTTCTAGACGTTCTGTTTCTAAAAATTCGGTTACATTAACACTATTTCTTGTTGCAAGTCTTGTTAAAGGAATCATTCCTTTATCGCTATGACCACCAATTACCATTCCGTCAATATCAGAAATTGGTGCTCCTAAAGCTTCTGCTAAACGGTATTTAAAACGAGCAGAATCTAGTGCTCCTCCCATTCCAATAATTCTATTTTTTGCAATACCTGTAGTTTTGTGTACCAAGTAAGCCATGGTATCCATTGGATTACTAACCACAATAAAGATTACATTTGGCGAGTGTTCTAAAATACTTGTAGCAACCATTTTTACGATACCAGCATTAATACCAATTAACTCTTCGCGAGTCATTCCGGGTTTACGAGGTATTCCTGATGTAATTACACAAACATCACTGTTTGCAGTTTTAGAATAATCGTTGGTTACTCCAGTAATTTTAGTATCAAATTTAAGCAAAGAAGCCGTTTGCATTAAGTCCATTGCCTTTCCTTCAGCAAAACCTTCTTTAATATCTAATATTACTACTTCTTCTGCAAAGTTTCTAATGGAGATATACTCTGCACAACTTGCACCTACTGCTCCTGCACCTACTACTGTTACTTTCATTTTGTTTGAATTTATATGATTTAATTATTTTTTAAATGATGATTTAATATTTTATCTAAAGCTAAATGATATTCCTGCATTAGCAGTATTGTATCCTTGAAATGAATAATCTGCAAATATTTTAAACCATGCTAAGTTTAAACGAGCACCTATGGTTCCTTTAACACTATTCAGATTGTAATTTATATCAATTGGATCGTGGAATTTTTCGGTAATTGAATTTCCAAGAGGAACGCCTGTTAAATTTTCAAAATTATAGGTGTATGTGTAATCTCCTTTTACTTGCATGCTTGCATTTCCTGCGGTATAGCCTAAACCTGCATAAAAATTTACAATTTTTAAGTCGATATTTCCTATCAATTGTGCAGTGTATGCATTAATTTTTATGGTACTTTCCTGATTAACTCCAGTGCTACTATCTTTTGGTGCATATATAGTTGTTGAGGTTGTAAATGCTCCTAAGATAGATAAATCTAATAGTGGATTACGATCTGCAATTGCAAAATATTGTAATAAATTATGTTGTAAGCCAACGCCAAACAGATTAAATTTTACATCATTTTGTGCATTTAGTGTTGGTACAAATCGCAATTTAACATCGGTTTTAGAAGGTAATCCAAGACCAACTTGAATCATGGCTGTAGGAACTGCAGAAATTGGTAATTTATCTTCAATTCCGTCTAAGGTTTCGAAAGAAGTTACTTTAAATTTGGTTGGAATTACATTGCTGCCAACAGGTATTACATTTCCAAATGCATCGATAGGTATTTTTACATTTATTTTTTGTGTGCTAGTTTGTCCCATTACAGAAGGAATATTTGTTGTTGTAGCACTACCATCTAGTTCTAAAACAGTATAATCTGTATTTCTAAATGTAAAAGTTTTTTCGTTTTGAGGTACAAAAGAAGCATTGGCACTTATGGTAATATCAAAGCCGTATTTTTTGTGTGTTTTTCCAGAGTGATACCATCCGCTGTTCAGATTGTATATTAATCCTTTAAAAAGAGGTTGTATATAGGCACCGAGATACGTAGAAGCATCTTTTTTTCCAGAAGCTAAAATGTTTTCTATATTTTGTGCTTGTGAGTTGTTTAAAAAAACAAGCGATAAAAACACACTAATGGCAATTATTTTCATAATTTATTATTTTAGATATCTATATTTGCATACGTAGCATTATCTTCAATAAACTTACGTCTTGGAGGTACTTCGTCTCCCATTAACATAGAGAATACACGATCAGCTTCTGCTGCATTTTCAATAGTTACATGGCGCATGGTTCTGTGTTCTGGATTCATAGTTGTGTCCCATAATTGTACGGCATTCATTTCTCCAAGACCTTTATAACGTTGAATTGTTCCACCTCCAAATTTTTTAATTAGTGCATCACGATCATCGTTATTCCAAGCATATTCTTTTTGTTTTCCTTTTTTTACTAAGTATAAAGGTGGTGCTGCCACATAAATATTTCCATTTTCTACTAATTCTCGCATATAGCGGAAGAAGAATGTTAATATTAAAGTTTCAATGTGGCTACCATCTACGTCGGCATCACACATAATTACTATTTTATGATAACGTAATTTACTTACATTTAGTGCTCTTTGGTCATCTTCTGTACCTACAGTTACTCCTAAAGCGGTGTACATACTACGAATTTCTTCATTTTCAAAAACCTTATGTTGCATTGCTTTTTCTACATTTAAGATTTTTCCTCTTAGTGGTAATATGGCTTGAAAATTACGATCTCTACCTAATTTTGCTGTTCCACCTGCAGAATCTCCCTCTACTAAGAATATTTCGCATTTTTCTGGTTCGGACCATGCACAGTCGGATAATTTTCCTGGTAAACCACCTCCAGACATTACGGTTTTACGTTGTACCATTTCTCGAGCTTTACTTGCAGCGTGTCTTGCTTGTGCAGCTAAAATTACTTTTTGTACAATTATTTTAGCATCGTCTGGATGTTCTTCTAAGTAATTGGTAAGCATTTCTGAAACTGCTTGACTAACAGCAGAGGATACTTCGCGATTTCCTAGTTTTGTTTTTGTTTGCCCTTCGAATTGTGGTTCTGCAACTTTTACAGAAATGATAGCTGTTAATCCTTCTCTAAAATCATCTCCAGAAATATCAAATTTCAGATTTTTTAATAATCCAGAGTTTTCTGCGTATTTTTTTAGTGTATGTGTTAAACCTCTTCTAAATCCAGATAAGTGTGTTCCTCCTTCGTGTGTATTAATATTGTTTACATAAGAGTGTAAATTTTCGGAATACGATGTATTATATACCATTGCAACTTCTACAGGGATTCCATTTTTTTCGCCTTCAATAGCAATTACAGAAGATATAAGTTGTTCTCTTGTTGCATCTAAATATTTTACAAATTCGCTTAGACCTTCGGTGCTTAAAAATTCTTCGTGTATATAGTTACCTTCGTCATCTTTTCTTCTTTTGTCGGTTATAGAAATGGTTACACCTTGATTTAAGAAAGACAATTCACGCATACGCATAGATAACGTTTCGTAATTATAATCTATTTCGGTCTGAAATATTTGTTCATCTGCTTTAAAAGTAACCATGGTTCCTTTTTCGTTGGTTTCTCCAACTACTTTTACAGGATATAGGGTTTTTCCTCTTTCGTATTCTTGTTCCCAAATTTTACCGTCTCTATAAACGGTTGCTTTTAAATGCGATGATAATGCGTTTACTACAGATACACCAACACCGTGTAAACCTCCAGATACTTTATAAGAATCTTTATCAAATTTACCACCAGCTCCAATTTTAGTCATTACTACTTCTAGTGCCGATACGCCTTCTTTTTTATGCATTCCAACAGGAATACCACGACCATTATCTTTTACCGAAATGGAGTTATCTTCATTAATAATTACAGAGATGGTATCGCAATGACCTGCCATAGCTTCATCTATAGAATTATCTACAACTTCATAAACCAAATGATGCAATCCTCGAATACCTACATCTCCAATATACATAGATGGTCGCATTCTTACATGCTCCATTCCTTCTAATGCTTGAATACTATCTGCACCGTAATTGTTTTTTTTATTATCTTCACTCATTTTTCAACGTGTTAAATTTCTAGTTAATACAAGAAACAAATATAGTGAAAAACCATCTTTTTAAAAAAGGTTTTTTTGTGCTTTTTGCTAAGTTATCAACAATTGGTTAAAAATTAATTAAACTATTGAATATTAATATTTTATATTATTTTTTTAGCAAAAAAATCAAACTAAATTTGTAAAGATACTTTTTAAAACTTTTTCTTCGTTTTTCCATTGCAATTTTAAGGC